>NZ_BCBD01000064.1:0-28991 GCF_001320345.1 Pseudomonas sp. NBRC 111127
ATGGGCCGCAGAGCGGCCCCGGCATTCTCAAGGCTGGGCGCTGACCTTGCGCACCACCCGCCCGATGCTCAAGCCCTGCACCAGGATCGACGAGAGCACCACGATGTAGGTAATCGACAGCAGCAGGTCGCGCTCATCGCCCAAGGGCAGCGACAGCGCCAGGGCCACCGAGACCCCGCCACGCAAGCCCCCCCAGGTCAGTACCCGCACCGTACCTTTGGGCACCGGCCGCCAGCGCCGCAACAGCACGATGGCTGGGGCCACGGTCAGCAACCGCGACAGCAGTACCGCCAGCGCCAGCACGCCGCCAGCGGCCAGGTGCATCCAGTTGAACGGCAGCAGCAACAGCTCCAGGCCGATCAGGGCGAACAGCAGCGCATTGAGCATGTCATCGATCAGCTCCCAGAAACCGTCCATGTAGCGGCGGGTCATGTCGTTCATGGCCAGGTTGCGCCCCAGGTTGCCGATGATCAGGCCCGCCACCACCATGGCGATCGGCGCCGACACGTGCAGCTCGTAGCACATCGCCGAGCCGCCGATCACCAGTGCCAGGGTCAGCATGACCTCGACCTGGTACTGCTCCACGCTCTTGATCATGCGGTAGGTGGCGTAGCCGATCAGGCCGCCGAAGAGCACACCGCCAATGGCCTCGCGGGCGAACAGCACCGCCGTGTCGCTGATGCTTGGGGTTTCGCCCAGCTGGATGATGCCCAGCAACACGGTGAACACCACCACGGCGGTACCGTCGTTGAACAACGACTCGCCGACGATGGTGGTCTTCAAGGGTTTCGGCGCATTGGCGGTACGCAGCGCACCGAGCACGGCAATCGGGTCGGTCGGTGAAATCAGTGCACCGAACAGCAGGCAGTAGATCAGCGGAACCTGCCAGCCGAACATGGCAAAGACCCAATGCGACAGGTAGCCGATGACCACGGTGGCAATCAGCACGCCCACGGTCGCCAGTAGCCCGATTGGCCAGCGGTAGCTGCGCAGGTCGGTGAGGTTGACGTGCAGGGCGCCGGCAAACAGCAGAAATGCCAGCATCCAGTGCATCAGCAGGTCATTGAAGTCGATCTGGTTCATCAGGCCTTCGACGCGCTCTTCCAGGCCAGGGAAGCCGATCAGGCTCAGGCCTTGCAGCATCAGGGAAAACAACAGCGCCGTGACCATCACGCCGATGGCGGGCGGCAGGCCGATGAAACGGTAGTTCACATAGGTGAGGAGGGTGGTCAGGCAGATAAACGCGGCAACTAATTCAAGCATCCCGAATCCTGTAACAGTGGCTTCCAAGTCGTAACCCGAATGGCTCGGGCAGTTCTTTGATGACCTGGCGAGGGGTTCGGGACACAGCCTTTGACCGAATTCGTTGCGAACGTTCCCATTCTGGGGCCGGCGATTGGCCGCACAATGGGCCGCGAACGCTCTATATTCACAGCCACGAAAGCCATAAGGAAAACAAGACGTGGTGGCAACATCCTTGGTGCTGGTCGCCGCGCTGCTGCACGCGACCTGGAACACCCTGATCAAATTCAGCGGCGAGCGGCTGCTGGTCATTGCCAGCATGGACACCGTGGCCTTGGCCTTCGCCGTGCTGGCGCTGCCGTTCGTGCAACTGCCACCGGCCAGTATCTGGCCGTGGCTGCTGGCTTCGGCGCTGGCCGAGCAGCTGTACCGCTACCTGCTGATCCAGGCCTACCGGGTGGGTGACCTGGGCCTGGTCTACCCTCTGATGCGCGGGTTGTCGCCGCTGGTGGTGCTGGGCTTGACCCTGGCGTTTGCCGGGGAGTCGCTGAGCCAGCAGCAGATCATCGGGATCCTGCTGATTCCGTGCGGCATGGCCTGCCTGCTGTGGCAGGGCGGCGGCGGTGACCGGCTGCCCTGGGCGATGCTACCGGTGGTGGCCCTGATCGGCCTGTGCATCGGGTGCTACACCTGGTTCGACGGGCAGGCCGTGCGCCTGTGGGGCAAGCCGTGGGATTACCTGGTGTGGCTGACCCTGCTCAGTGCCTGGCCATTCCCGCTACTGGCCAGTGTGGCGCGGCGTGCGCCCTTCGTAGCGTTCTGGCGCAGCCAGTGGCGCCTGGGGCTGGCGGTAGGGTTCTGTGTGCTGTTCAGCTACGCGCTGGTGCTGTGGGCCATGCACCTGGGCTCTGTGGCCGAGGCTGCGGCATTGCGGGAATTGAGCGTGGTGCTGGTGGTGTTACTGGGTATGCGCTACCTCAAAGAACCTTTTGGCGGCCCAAGACTCCTAGCTTGCGGGCTGGTGCTGGCCGGCATGCTGGTAATGAAGCTCTGACCTGAAGACTGAACAAGGAGTCCTGCCTATGACCGTCGCTTTGTGGTGCATCCTGATCGCGCTGTTCCTGCCGCCGCTGTGTGCCTTGATCGCCAAGGTCAGCAGTGGCCGCTTTGGCATGCGGGACAACCATGACCCGCGTGCCTTCCTCGATACGCTGTCCGGGCTGCCACGCCGCGCGCATGCTGCGCAGCAGAACAGCTACGAGGCATTTCCGGCGTTCGCCGCAGCCGTGCTGGTGGCAGACATTGTCGGCAATGCCGAGCAGGTGACCCAGGATGTGCTGGGGGTGATGTACATCACCAGCCGGCTGCTCTACATCATTTGCTACCTGGCCGACTGGGCTGCCTTGCGCTCGCTGGTATGGCTGGCCGGGCTGGCGATCATCGTGGCGTTCTTCGTGGTTTCCATCTGAAGGTCTGCGTGGGCCCTGTGGCACGGCTGAAGCCGCCCCCTCAGGGCCCGCGCAACGTCAAGGAACCTTGGGCACCTCTGGCAGCGGCTGGCCCTTGGGCCAGAGCATCCAGATCTGCCCTTGCTGCTTCATGTTCCCCGCCAACTCGCCGGCCTCGGGCCCGGTACCCCAGAACAGGTCGGCACGCACTTCGCCAGCAATGGCGCCGCCCGTATCCTGGGCGCCAACCGGGCGCACCACCGGCGAGCCGTCGGGGCGCGTGGTGGACAACCACAACAGGCTACCCAGGGGGATCACCTTGCGGTCGATGGCCACGCTGTAGCCTGCGGTCAGCGGTACGTTAAGCGAACCGCGCGGGCCCTCGTTGCTGTCCGGGCGGGTGCTGAAGAACACGTAGCTTGGGTTGCTGGCAAGCAACTCCCCAACGCGCTGGGGGTTCGCCTGGGCCCAGGCATGGATGGCGCCCATGCTCACCTCGTCCTTTTTCAACTGGCCCTGCTCGACCAGCCAGCGACCGATCGGCCGGTAGGGGTGGCCGTTCTGATCGGCATAGCCCAGGCGCAACTGGCGGCCATCTTCCAGCTGGATCCGGCCTGAGCCCTGGATCTGCAGGAACTGCAGGTCCATCGGGTCGCTCAGCCAGGCCAGCACGGGGGCTTTCACGCCGTCACGGTTGATCACCTCGGCGGTGTCGTAAGGCTTGAGCACCCGACCCTCGAGGCGGCCACGCAAGCGCTTGCCCTTGAGTTCGGGGTACACGCTGGCCAGGTCGACGACGATCATGTCCTCGGGCACGCCGTAAACCGCCACATGGTTGGTTTTCGATGGGCTCAGGCTGCCGGGGTAGACCGGTTCGTAGTAGCCGGTGATCAGGCCGTTGGCGTTGTTCTCGGCCGAGCGCAGGCCGTAGACCTCCAGGTTCTGCTCCAGGAAGGTGCGCACCTGCGCGGCACTGGCCTGGGCGCTACCCGCCGCTTCGCAGGTCGCGGCCCACACCGGGTCGCGCTTGAGTTTTTCGCAACCGCTGCGCCAGGCGTAGAACCCGGCCAGCAAGTCTTCGTCACTGACTGCGGGCAGGTCTTTCCAGGTGGCGGGGGCGTAGGTGGCTACCGCATGCGGCTCGGGCTTGGCGCTCTCGCCGCCATTGCAGCCAGCCAGCAGGGCCAGTACCGGGAATGTCCAGGCCAGGTGGCGCAGGGCAGATTTCATGTGTGCATTCCTGTGGTGGGTGAACATGAAGATTCGCCCCTGTTTTTTATGTGGCTATTGGTGTTTGGCTGCGGGGCAGCGATACTGGCCGCCCCTTTTCGCAGGCCGAAGTGAGCGTCATGTTGAAGCGATTGACCGTTGTAGTGCTGGCAGCAGTGGCCCTGGGTGCAGCCTTGAGTGGTTGCGAGCGGGTTGACCCCAACTCGCCGCTGGGCAAGCGCAAGGTCATCTTCAAGGACATGCTCAAGACCAGCGAAGACCTGGGCGGCATGTTGCGTGGCCGGTTGCCGTTCGACGGGGTGAAGTTTGCCGGCGGTGCACTGCAACTGGACAACCTTTCGCACCAGCCGTGGCAGCACTTCCCGCAGGTACGCGATGGCGGTGACAGCAGTGCCCGTGCCGCAGTGTGGGAGCGCCAGGCGCGCTTCCATGAGCTGGCCCGGCAGCTGGAAGGCGTGACCGGCGAACTGGTCGATGTGACCCGCACGCAGCCGCTGGACCCTGCGCAACTGAAAGCGCCGATGGACAAGGTCGAGGCGGCCTGCAAGGCCTGCCATAGCGAGTTCCGCAATCATTAAGGGCTGTGCTGTTTGCACAAACCTGAGGCTCCCACAAAGACCGCACTTGCAAGTCAGATACCTCAGCGGTCGAGATCGTCTACTGCTTCCTGCAGCTCTTTGCGCGACTCGGCGAGTTTGTCCTTGCGCTTGTTGATCTTCTCGGCGTCGCCCTTTTTCTCGGCCTTCTTCAGGTCTTTTTCGCGCTGCGCCACTTCATGACGGGCGTCGAGGACCTTTTGCTCGCGTTCCTTGCGCAGGCTTGCGTCGGTGCAGTTGTCGACCCCGCGCAGCGCTGCTTCCAGGCCTGCGACCTGGTCGCTGTTGCCGTGGTCACGGGCAATCTTCAGCTGGTTCTCGATGGCGCTGCGCTTGGCGGCGCAGCCAGTCAGGCCGGCATCCGGCTGGGCAGCCTGGGCGGTGCCTGCGGCCGCCGCAATGGTCGCGAGCAGGAAAAGGGTGGAAATACGTTTCATGAAAAGCCTCCTGGACGGGGCGGGGCAGCAAAAAATTAGGGTGAAATCCTGCCTTGGTTTTGTCCTTTTAGAAACCCTTGCCGGGTATTTCCGCTTGAATCTCAGGGATTTCCTACAGGCTAATTGGTAAAAAATCATTGCTTAGGGCGCTCAAAGCCTTCGATACCGTGCTCGCCCAGCTGCGTTGCTATGGCTCGAACCTCGGCGGCTGCAAAAAAATCCACCAGTTGTCGTGCGCGCTTTTCGCCAATGCCGGGTAATACCTGCCAAGTGTCAGCCGTGCGGGCCGCCAGTGCTTGCCAGTCGCCGGTAATCTGCATGCCATTGGGCAGGGGAGCGCCCAGCCCCCGTAGCCACTGGTCAAACGACCGGGTGCGGGCATCGTCGAAACTGCTGCGCAACTGGGCTGCCGTTCGCTCACTGATTCCTGCAACCTCGCTCAGGCGTGTGGCATCCAGTTGCAGCCAGTCAGTGAGCGAGGTTGCCAGCCCGGCTGCGACCAGCCGGCGCCAAGTGCCCGGCCCGGTGCGCGGCAGGGCCAGGCCGTGCTTGCCGCTCAGCCATGCCAGGCGGGCAATGAACTGTTCTTCACAGCCCACGCTGGCCTGCCAGCAACTGTGGGCGTGATACTGGCCGGCTGCCGGTGCCGCTACCGGCACGCGCTCGACAGCGCGGTGTACCACCTGCTCCAGGCGCGGAATGGTCAGCCCGGCCAGGCTCACCGCCACCTGGTCCCCAGGGCGAATGTCCAGGCTGTGCCAGCGCGCCAGCGAACCCATGCTCACTTGCGTGACCCGTCGGTTGTCGAGGGTTACCGGCAGCAGGTGCAGCACGGGCGTGACCCGCCCGGTACGACCGACCCGAAAGCGCACGTCGCGAACTTCGGCCAATGCTTGCATGTACGGGTACTTCCAGGCGGCGAGCCAGTACGGTGCCTTGGCCTGCCACCGCTCAGCGGGTGGCCGGCTACCCTGGCGCAGCACCACACCATCGCTGGCGAAGGGCAGGGCAGCGTGGTACCAGTGTTCACGCCATTGGGCCGCCTCATCCAGCGTATTGATGGCAACGCTGTAGCGCTGGCTGTCGGCAAAGCCCAGCTGTGCCAGCTGCGCGAGGCGTTCGGCCTGTTGCTCGGGGCCTTGCGGCCAGTCCCAGACGAACAGGCCCACCGCCTCGCCTTGTTCGCTGCTCAGGCGCTTGCGGGCGAGTAACCCGGCCACGGTATCGCGCGCCTTGGCGCCGCCCGCCTGGGCCTGAACATGCGCGTTCAAGCGCAGGTACAGCTCACCCTGCAACTGCAGGTCCATGGCCTGCGGCAGCTGGCGGGTGATGCTACCCAGCTGGGGGATGTGGCGGCTCCAGTCGTGCCCTTGGGCGCCGTTGCCCCGGCTGATCAGCTGCACCAGGCGGCCCTCTCGGTAAATGAGCGACACCGCCACGCCATCGACCTTGGGCTGGACCCAGACATCGGCCTTGCCGGCCAGCCAGCGCTGCACGGCGTGGCGGTCGTGCAGCTTGTCGATACCCGTGTGGGGAATGGGGTGGGGTACCGGGCCGCCCGCGTTGGCCAGGGGCGCAGGGCCACCGGCCAGGCCGAAGCACTGCTGCAACTGCGCGAGGCGTTGGCGGCTCTGGTCATAAAGCTCATCAGGTACCAAGGCAATGCCTTGGCGATGGTAGTGGTCGTCCCAGCTGCCAAGGGTTTTCCGCAGTTGGGCAACCTCGCTGGCGACTTGCTGGGGGTTCCAGCCGGGGCATGAGCTGGCGTGCGCCAGTGGCGCGGCGAGCACCCCCAGCAGGGTAATGAACAGCATGAGCGGCATGGCCTGCATCCTTGCATGGCGGGTTGGCCCCTCAGCGTAGGCAAGCTGGCAGGCATTGCCGGTAAGCGATTGTGAGTCGATATGTCATGAAAAAGCCCCTGCCGATCGCTCGGCAGGGGCTTTCGTCCGGCGCTGCAGGAAAACTTACAGGCCAGCAGCGTCACGCAGCGACTGGGCGCGGTCGGTACGCTCCCAGGTGAAGGTGGTGAAGGTGTCGTCGCCGACAGTCTTCTGCTGCGGGGTACGGCCGAAGTGGCCGTAGGCAGCGGTTTCCTGGTACATCGGGTGCAGCAGGTCGAGCATGGTGGTGATCGCGTACGGGCGCAGGTCGAAGCACTCGCGCACCAGCTGGATGATCTTCTCGTCGGAGACCTTGCCGGTACCGAAGGTGTTGATCGAGATGGAGGTCGGCTGGGCCACGCCAATGGCGTACGACACCTGGATCTCGCAACGCTCGGCCAGGCCGGCGGCGACGATGTTCTTGGCCACGTAGCGGCCGGCGTAGGCGGCGGAGCGGTCGACCTTGGACGGGTCCTTGCCGGAGAACGCACCACCACCGTGACGCGCCATGCCGCCGTAGGAGTCGACGATGATCTTGCGGCCGGTCAGGCCGCAGTCGCCCACCGGGCCACCGATGATGAAGTTGCCGGTCGGGTTGATGTGGTACTGGGTACCTTTGTGCAGCAGTTCGGCAGGCAGGGTGTGCTTGACGATCAGCTCCATCACCGCTTCTTGCAGGTCTTTCTGCGAAACCTCAGGGTTGTGCTGGGTCGACAGTACCACTGCGTCGATGCCTACGACCTTGCCGTTTTCATAGCGGCAGGTGACCTGCGACTTGGCATCCGGGCGCAGCCATGGCAGCAGGCCGGACTTGCGTGCTTCGGCCTGGCGCTCGACCAGGCGGTGCGAGAAGCAGATAGGCGCCGGCATCAGCACTTCGGTTTCGTTGCTGGCATAACCGAACATCAGGCCCTGGTCGCCGGCGCCCTGGTCTTCCGGCTTGGAGCGGTCGACGCCCTGGGCGATGTCTACCGACTGCTTGCCGATGATGTTCATCACGGCGCAGGTGGCGCCGTCGAAGCCGACGTCGGAGCTGTTGTAGCCGATATCGATGATGACTTTGCGCACCAGGTCTTCCAGGTCGACCCAGGCCGAGGTGGTGACCTCGCCGGCGATGATGGCAACACCGGTCTTGACCAGTGTTTCACACGCTACGCGGGCGTATTTGTCCTGGGCGATGATGGCATCGAGGACTGCGTCCGAAATCTGGTCGGCGATCTTGTCCGGATGCCCTTCGGACACGGACTCGGAGGTGAAAAGGGAGTATTCGCTCATCTCGAAGGTTCCTGAAATTTACCGATGGTGTATGTCGCCAGCCGTGCGCTGGAAGTGCCGGACCTGGATCTGGAAGCCGTTGCGCAAGCCCACGTACAGGCTGTCCGCATGGGCCAGCCCGGCCGCGTTGGCCCAGCGGGCCAGGTCGTCCTGTTCAAAGCCAAGCCACAGGTCGCCGCAGGCTTCGCGGGCCCACCCCTGGTCATGGCTGCACAACTCGGTGACCAGCAGGCTGCCGCCTGCCTTCACCCGTTTGGCCAGCTGGCGCAAGGCCAGGGCCGGGTCGCTGAAATGGTGCAGTACCATGTTCAGCACAACGCAGTCGGCGGCCACATCCGTGGCACCCAGTGCATCGGCCAACTGCAGGGTCACATTGTCGAGCCCCTCGCGCTGGCACACCTGGCGCGCCAGTTCGAGCATGGTCGCGCTGTTGTCCAGTGCAGTGACGTGGGCAAAGCGCCGGGCCAGGTCGGGCAGAAAACCACCGTCGCCGGGGCCGACTTCCAGGGCACTGGCCGCCGGGTCGAAATGCAGCTTGTCGAGCAGCGCCAGCAGGCTCTCGCGGTACTGCGGCAGGCCGGCGATCAGGTCTTGCTGGGCGCGGAACTTTTCTTCCACGCGCAGGAAGAAGTCCTGGCTGGTGACCGCGCGGCGTTGCTGGACCTGCGCGATGCGCGCCTGCACATCGGCCGGCAGGGCCAGGGCATCCACCTCTTCCAGCAGCGCCGCGTGCAGCCGGCCACCCAGGCGCAGGCTGTCGGGCAGGGCGCGGCGGTAGAAGATGGCATTGCCTTCACGGCGGGTGGCGACCAGCTCTGCCTGGGCCAGCACCTTGAGGTGGTGGCTCATGCCCGACTGCCCGATGCCGAAGATCTGGGCCAGCTCCAGTACACCGAACGAGTCGTTGGCCAGGGCCCGCAGCACGTTCAGGCGCAAGGCGTCGCCACTGGCCTTGCACAGGGCGGCCAATGTTTCGCATTGCTCGGGGATCGATTGCACACGGAGGTTCATGGGCGGGCAGTCTAGTCAGGCATTGGTGCCCTAGCAAGGGCAATATCAAAAAGTTTTGATATTGGCGATGAGTTGCAGCCTTCAAACTGCACGCTACAGGCTCCAGAGCAGTCCGGCTCGGCCCCTGCTTCTTTCTTGAAGCTTAAAGCTGGCCGCTTGGCGCTTAAATGTTTGCCCCAAGCCCCCCAGTGGGCGAAAATGGTCGTCTTTTTCGTGACACCACCTCTACAAGCCCCCAGGAGACCAGCGATGCCCAGCCGTCGTGAACGTGCCAACGCCATTCGCGCCCTCAGCATGGATGCCGTGCAAAAGGCTAATAGCGGCCACCCAGGTGCCCCCATGGGCATGGCGGATATCGCCGAAGTACTGTGGCGTGACTACCTGAAACACAACCCGAGCAACCCGCACTTCGCCGACCGCGACCGCTTCGTGCTGTCCAACGGCCACGGCTCGATGCTGATCTACTCGCTGCTGCACCTGACCGGCTACGACCTGTCGATCGACGACCTCAAGGCCTTCCGTCAGTTGCACAGCCGCACCCCGGGCCACCCGGAATACGGCTACACCCCGGGCGTGGAGACCACCACCGGCCCGCTCGGCCAGGGTATCGCCAACGCCGTGGGCTTCGCCCTGGCAGAAAAAGTGCTGGCTGCCCAGTTCAACCGTGACGGCCACACCATCGTCGACCACAACACTTATGTGTTCCTGGGCGATGGCTGCATGATGGAAGGCATCTCCCACGAAGTCGCCTCGCTGGCCGGCACCCTGGGCCTGAACAAGCTGGTCGCCTTCTACGACGACAACGGCATCTCCATCGACGGCGAAGTGCACGGCTGGTTCACCGACAACACCCCGGCGCGCTTCGAAGCCTACAACTGGCAGGTGATCCGCAACGTCGACGGCCATGACGCCGACGAGATCAAGACCGCCATCGAAACCGCCCGCAAGAGCGATCGCCCGACCCTGATCTGCTGCAAGACCACCATCGGTTTCGGTTCGCCGAACAAGCAGGGCAAGGAAGACTGCCACGGCGCACCGCTGGGCAACGACGAAATCGCCCTGACCCGCCAGGCCCTGAACTGGAACTATGGCCCGTTCGAAATCCCGGCCGACATCTATGCCGAGTGGGATGCCAAGGCTGCCGGTGCCCAGGTCGAAGCCGAGTGGAACCAGCGCTTCGACGCCTACGCCAAGGCTTACCCGGAGCTGGCTGCCGAGTTCAAGCGCCGTACCCGCGGCGAACTGCCGGCCGACTTCAGTGCCAAGGCCCAGGCCTACATCGAAGAAGTGGCTGCCAAGGGTGAAACCATCGCCAGCCGCAAGGCCAGCCAGAACGCCCTGAACGCCTTCGGCCCGCTGCTGCCCGAGTTCCTCGGCGGTTCGGCCGACCTGGCCGGCTCCAACCTGACCCTGTGGAAGGGCTGCAAGGGCGTCGAAGCCAATGACGCCAGCGGCAACTACGTGTTCTATGGCGTACGCGAGTTCGGCATGACCGCCATCATGAACGGTGTTGCCCTGCACGGCGGCCTGGTGCCTTACGGCGCGACCTTCCTGATGTTCATGGAATACGCCCGCAACGCCGTGCGCATGTCGGCGCTGATGAAGCAGCGTGTGATCCATGTGTATACCCACGACTCCATCGGCCTGGGCGAAGACGGCCCTACCCACCAGCCGATCGAGCAGCTGACCAGCCTGCGCAGCACGCCGAACCTGGACACCTGGCGCCCGGCTGACGCCGTTGAATCCGCTGTGTCCTGGAAAAACGCCCTGGAGCGCAAGGACGGCCCTTCGGCGCTGATCTTCTCGCGCCAGAACCTGCAGCACCAGGCGCGCAGCGCGCAGCAGATCGCCGACATCAGCCGTGGAGGCTATGTGCTCAAGGACTGTGCAGGCGAGCCTGAGCTGATCCTGATCGCTACCGGTTCGGAAGTGGGCCTGGCGGTTCAGGCCTTCGACAAGCTGACCGAGCAGGGCCGCAAGGTGCGCGTGGTTTCCATGCCGTGCACCAGCGTGTTCGATGCCCAGGATGCTGCCTACAAGCAGTCCGTGCTGCCGCTGGAAGTGGGTGCGCGCATCGCCATCGAAGCCGCCCACGCCGACTTCTGGTACAAGTACGTCGGCCTGGAAGGCCGCGTGATCGGCATGACCACCTACGGTGAGTCGGCGCCGGCTTCGGCCCTGTTCGAGGAGTTCGGCTTCACCCTGGAGAACATCCTCGGTACTGCCGAAGAGCTGCTGGAAGACTGATGTAACCCGGGAGGGCAGTGACGCCCTCCAGGTCGTGCAAGGGGAGGGCTCTGCCCTCCATCGCGACACAAGGCCGCTCCTACAGGGTACTGCGCATGCCGCACCCTGTGGGAGCGGCCTTGCGTCGCGATGGGCCGCCACGCGGCCCCAACCGCCATCATGCGTTAGCGAGCCAACGAATGCCCCACCTGCGTCCCTACAAAGTTGCACTCAACGGTTATGGCCGTATCGGCCGCTGTGTCCTGCGCGCGCTGTTCGAGCGGGGGGCGAAGGCCGGTTTCGAGATCGTTGCGCTGAATGACCTGGCCGACCAGGCCAGCCTGGAGTACCTGACTCGCTTCGACTCCACCCATGGCCGCTTCCCTGGCCAGGTGAAGGTCGACGGCGACTGTCTGCATATCAATGGCGACTGCGTGAAAGTCATGCGCAGCGCCACCCCCGAAGGCATCGATTGGGCTGCCCTGGGTATCGACCTGGTGCTGGAGTGCTCCGGTGCCTACAACACCCGCGCCGACGGCCAGCGCTTCCTCGATGCCGGTGCCCCGCGCGTGCTGTTCTCCCAGCCCATGGCCAGCGAGGCCGATGTCGATGCCACCGTGGTCTATGGCATCAACCAGGCTTGCCTGACCGGCCAGGAGCGGCTGGTTTCCAATGCCTCCTGCACCACCAACTGCGGCGTGCCCCTGTTGCGTGTGCTGGACCAGGCGTTCGGCATCGAGTACGTGCAGATCACCACCATCCACTCGGCGATGAACGACCAGCCGGTGATCGACGCCTATCACCACGAAGACTTGCGCCGCACCCGTTCGGCCTTCCAGTCGGTGATACCGGTGTCCACTGGTCTGGCGCGCGGTATCGAGCGCCTGCTTCCGGAACTTGCCGGGCGAATCCAGGCCAAAGCGGTACGCGTGCCGACCGTCAACGTGTCTTGCCTGGACATCACCCTGCAGACCGCCCGCGACACCAGTGCCGCCGAGGTCAACCGGGTGCTGCGCGAGGCCGCGCTGGCCGGCCCGCTGAAAGGCTTGCTGGCCTACACCGAGCTGCCGCATGCCAGCTGTGATTTCAACCATGACCCGCATTCGGCGATCGTCGATGCCAGCCAGACGCGTGTTGCCGGGCCCCGCCTGGTCAACCTGCTGGCCTGGTTCGATAACGAATGGGGGTTCGCCAACCGTATGCTCGACGTTGCCGAACACTATCTGCACGTCGTTCACCCAACCCGCAATAAACAGCCCTGAAGGACTGCATTCATGACCGTGTTGAAGATGACCGACCTCGACCTGCAAGGTAAGCGCGTACTGATCCGCGAAGACCTCAACGTGCCTGTGAAGGACGGTGTGGTAACCAGCGACGCGCGCATCCTGGCAGCGCTGCCGACCATCAAGCTGGCCCTGGAGAAGGGCGCGGCGGTAATGGTCTGCTCGCACCTGGGCCGCCCGACCGAAGGCGAGTTCTCTGCCGAAAACAGCCTCAAGCCGGTTGCCGAGTACCTGAGCAAGGCCCTGGGCCGCGAGGTGCCGCTGGTTGCCGACTACCTGGGCGGCGTCGCGGTGCAGGCCGGTGAGCTGGTGCTGTTCGAGAACGTGCGCTTCAACAAGGGCGAGAAGAAGAACGCCGACGAGCTGGCCCAGCAGTACGCTGCGCTGTGCGACGTGTTTGTCATGGACGCGTTCGGCACCGCGCACCGCGCCGAGGGCTCGACCCACGGTGTGGCCAAGTTCGCCAAGGTTGCAGCTGCAGGCCCGCTGCTGGCTGCCGAGCTGGATGCCCTGGGCAAAGCCCTGAAGGCGCCGGCCAAGCCGATGGCGGCCATCGTCGCCGGCTCCAAGGTTTCCACCAAGCTGGACGTGCTGAACAGCCTGAGCGCGGTCTGCGACCAGCTGATCGTCGGTGGTGGCATTGCCAATACCTTCCTGGCCGCTGCCGGCCACCCTGTCGGCAAGTCGCTGTACGAGCCGGACCTGGTCGACACGGCCAAGGCCATCGCTGCCAAGGTCAATGTGCCGCTGCCGGTTGACGTGGTGGTCGCCAAGGCGTTCGCCGAAGATGCCGAAGCCACCGTCAAGGCCATCGCCGATGTTGCTGCCGACGACATGATCCTGGACATCGGCCCGCAAACCGCAGCCCAGTTCGCCGAGTTGCTGAAGTCGTCGAAGACCATCCTGTGGAACGGCCCGGTCGGCGTGTTCGAGTTCGATCAGTTCGGCAAGGGTACCCAGGTGCTGGCCAAGGCCATCGCCGACAGCGACGCGTTCTCCATCGCCGGTGGCGGTGACACCCTGGCGGCCATCGACAAATATGGCGTTAGCAAGGAAATCTCCTACATTTCTACCGGTGGCGGCGCGTTCCTCGAGTTCGTCGAGGGCAAGGTCCTGCCAGCCGTGGCAATCCTGGAAGAGCGGGCCAAGGCCTGATGACTTCGGCGCCTGGCAAAGGGAGTGGCCTGATGGTCAAGCAATTGCCTGTGATGGTGCTGGCGGGTCTGCTGAGCGCGTGCTCCGGCAGCCCGGCTTCGCCTGACGACCCGGCGCAGCCGCCCAAGGGCGGCTGCTACCAGTCCGAGTGGCAGGCCGAGACCGTGCCGGTGATCAGCAAGCGTGTGGGCCCGGAAGGCCTGGAAAAGTACGACGAAGACCACCAGCGCAAGGCGCCGGGTTGCCCTTGATCGGGTAACAGGCAACCTGAAGGCTGATTTGTGGTCTTGGAAAGGAGCCGCCGTGCGCCCTTCGCGGGCTTGCCCGCTCCCACAGGTACCGCGCTTGACCTGTGGGAGCGGGCAAGCCCGCGAAGGGCTGCAAAGCAGCCCCAAATCGAGGAAACTGAATGAAAGCGCTTTTGGCCGTGACGGTCCTGGCGACACTGGCAGGCTGCTCACTGCTGCAGCCGGCGCAACCTGCCCCGGCAGACAACTGGACCCGCTGGGTCTGCGACACCCAGGCCGAGGTGCTGTGGCGCTTCGCCGATGCCCAGCGTGACCAGGTCGATGTGCGCCTGGGCGGTGGTGACCAGGTTTACCGGCTCAAGGCCGAACCAGGTGCCTCGGGCGCGCTGTACAGCGATGGCATGCTGGCCTTCCACACCAAGGGCGAAGAAGGCCTGGTGTACTGGGTGGCAACCAACGATCTGATTGGGCGGGGCTGCAAGGCACCGTGACTGGCCGGGCCGCAATGGCGGCCCACACTACTTGAACAGCAACCGCCCCTGCGGCAGGCTTGCACGAAACATACGACGCTTGTCGGGAGAGAGATACACAATGGCACTCATTAGCATGCGCCAGATGCTGGACCACGCCGCCGAGTTCGGTTACGGCGTACCAGCTTTCAACGTCAACAACCTCGAGCAGATGCGCGCCATCATGGAAGCGGCCGACAAGACCGACTCCCCGGTGATCGTGCAGGCCTCGGCCGGTGCCCGCAAATACGCCGGCGCCCCGTTCCTGCGCCACCTGATCCTGGCTGCCATCGAAGAATTCCCGCACATTCCGGTGTGCATGCACCAGGACCATGGCACCAGCCCTGATGTCTGCCAGCGCTCGATCCAGCTGGGCTTCAGCTCGGTCATGATGGACGGCTCGCTGGGCGAAGACGGCAAGACCCCGACCGACTACGAATACAACGTGCGTGTCACCCAGCAGACCGTGGCCATGGCGCACGCCTGTGGCGTTTCGGTAGAAGGCGAGCTGGGCTGCCTGGGTTCGCTGGAAACCGGCATGGCCGGTGAAGAAGACGGTATCGGTGCCGAAGGTGTTCTGGACCACAGCCAGATGCTGACCGACCCCGAAGAAGCCGCTGACTTCGTCAAGAAGACCCAGGTCGATGCATTGGCCATCGCCATTGGTACCAGCCACGGTGCCTACAAGTTCACCAAGCCGCCAACCGGTGACATCCTGGCCATCGAGCGTATCAAGGAAATCCACAAGCGCATCCCCAATACCCACCTGGTGATGCACGGCTCCTCGTCGGTACCGCAGGAGTGGTTGGCGATCATCAACCAGTACGGTGGCGAGATCAAGGAAACCTACGGCGTACCGGTTGAAGAAATCGTCGAAGGCATCAAGTACGGCGTGCGCAAGGTCAACATCGACACCGACCTGCGCCTGGCTTCCACCGGTGCCATGCGCCGCCACATGGCCATGCACCCGAGCGAATTCGACCCTCGCAAGTTCTTCGCTGAAACCGTGAAGGCCATGCGTGATGTGTGCATCGCCCGTTACGAAGCGTTTGGCACTGCAGGCAATGCCTCGAAGATCAAGCCGATCTCCCTGGAAGGCATGTTCCAGCGCTATGCCAAAGGCGAGCTGGCGGCCAAGGTCAACTGATCGAACCGTTGAGCGTTATAGAAAGACCCGCAGAAATGCGGGTTTTTTTTGCTTGGCATTCAGGCCTTGGGAGCGGTTTGGCGGCCCCCCCGGCATCAGGCTCACAGTCATGTTGCACAGCTACCGTTAGTCGACTAATTTCTTCGTCCATGGCTTATTGCCATGCCTTGCATTGCGTCTTTCGTAGCCACGGCTAGAGTTAAGCTCGGAGCCAATAGCAAGTCGTAGTTGGACATACAAGAGAAGCAGCATGGATGGCGCTTACCCTCAACCACTGGATGGCAGTTCGGTTCTTCTGGTGGTAGACGATTACCCCGAAAACCTCATCAGCATGCGGGCTTTGCTGGCCCGGCAAGATTGGCAGGTGTTAACAGCCGGTTCGGGGATGGAAGCCCTCAGCACCTTGCTGGAGCATGATGTCGACCTGGTCCTGCTGGACGTGCAAATGCCGGAGATGGACGGCTTTGAAGTTGCCCGGCTTATGCGCGGCAGCCAACGTACGCGGCTGACACCGATCATTTTCCTGACCGCCAACGAACAGTCCGAAGCGGCCGTGCTCAAAGGCTACGCCAGCGGCGCCGTGGACTACATGTTCAAACCGTTCGACCCCAAGGTTCTCAAGCCCAAGGTCCAGGCCTTGCTCGACCAGCAGCGCAACCGGCGCATGTTGCAGCGCCTGACCCGGGAGCTGGAAGCCGCCAGGGCGTTCAATGGGTCGATTCTGGAGAACGCCGCCGAAGGCATTCTGGTGGTGGACGCACAGGGCGTGATCAGCTTTGCCAACCCGGCCATTTCCCGCTTGCTGGCGGCTCCCGTGCAGCACATTCAGGGCGCCCAACTGCTCGACCTGGTGCAGCTTCCCGCTGCCTGCCCGTGGCTTGAATCGGAGTTCTACCGCGCTTACCTGGGGCAAGAAATCTACCGCGTGCACGACGCGCAACTGCGCACGCTGGCCGGCGAGCTTGTTCCGGTGGCATTGTCGTGCGCGCCGTTGCCAGCCGACCAGCAGGCCATGGTGGTGACCGTGCTGGACATGTCGGCAGTGCGCAACCTGCACCAGCAACTGGAGTACCAGGCCGTTACCGACCCGCTGACCGGCCTGCTGAACCGCCGCGGCTTCTACCAGGCGGCCGAAGGCGCTCTGTTGCGCAACGAGCGCTCGGACAAGGCCCAGGCGCTGATGTACATGGACCTGGACGGTTTCAAGCGCATCAACGACACCCTTGGCCATGACGCCGGTGACCGGGTGCTGCGCTGGGTCGCCGAGCAACTCAAGGACTGCCTGGGCAGCGAGGCCTTGCTGGCGCGCATGGGCGGCGATGAATTCACCGCGCTGTTCGACAGCCTGCCTTACCCGGAGCAGGCTGGGCGTTATGCCGAGCGGCTGCTGGAGCGGGTGTCCATCCGCCATGAAGTGGACGGCCTGGATGTGTGCCTTGGGGTGAGCATCGGCATTGCCACCTATCCGGAATGCGGTGCCAATGTCGAAGGCCTGCTGCGCGCAGCCGATGCGGCGATGTATGCCGCCAAGCAGGCCGGGCGCCAGCAGTACCGCTTTTACGACCAGGAACTCAACGGGCGGGCGCGTTCGCGGCTGATGCTCGAAGACAGCGTGCGCACCGCCATCGAGCAACAGGACTTCACCCTGGTGTACCAGCCGCAGGTCAGCTTCATCGATGGTCACCTGCGGGGCTTCGAGGCCTTGTTGCGCTGGCAGCACCCGAGCGTCGGCGATGTGCCGCCAGGCCTGTTCATTCCTTTGCTCGAGGAAGCCCGGCTGATCAACCGGCTGGCCAGCTGGATCTACCGCCAGGGCGCGGCCCAACGCCATGCCTGGTACCAGCACTTTCCCGCAGACCTGGTGCTGGGCATCAGCCTGAGCCGTGCGCAGTTCGTCATGCCCGGGCTGGTCGAAGAACTGCAGCGGGTGATCCAGTTTTACCAGTTGGACCCGGCGCAACTGGAGGTCGAGGTTGCAGAGACCTCATTGATGTACAACATCGATGCGGCGGTGAAACAGATCCATCGCCTGCGCGAGCTGGGCGTACGGGTGGCGCTGGATGACTTTGGCGCCGGCGACTGTTCACTGCGCATGCTGCGGGACCTGCCGATCGATACCCTGAAGCTGGATCGCCACCTGGTGGCACGCTTGCCTGATACGGCAGTGGATACCGCCTTGGTGCGCAGTGTCATCAGCTTGTGCGCCGACTACGGCATCACGGTCATTGCCGAGGGCGTGGAAACCCCGGCCCAGGCAGCCTGGCTCAAGGCCAATGGTTGCGAGTATGTGCAGGGGTTCCTGGTGGCCCACCCCATGACCGCCTCGGACGCTACCCGCTTCCCGGTGATTTTCTCCTGGCCAGCGCCATGATTGGCTAGAATCGGCATTCGTTACGCCGAATGCACTGTCATGACCGTATTACGTTACCTGCAAGCCTACCCGCCGCACCTGCAAGAGCAGGTGCGCAAGATGATCGACAGCGACCGCCTGGGCGAGTACCTGCAGCGCCGCTACCCCGGGCGCCATGATGTGCAAAGCGACAAGGCGCTGTACGGCTATGCCCAGGAGCTGCGCCAGCAGTACCTGCGCAGTGCGCCGGGCCTGGACAAGGTGTTGTTCGATAGCCGGCTCGACCTGACCCACCGCGCGCTCGGCCTGAACACCGCGGTGTCGCGGGTGCAGGGCGGCAAGCTCAAGGCCAAGAAGGAAATCCGTATCGCCTCGCTGTTCAAGGAGGCCGCACCGCAATTCTTGCGCATGATCGTGGTGCATGAGCTGGCGCACTTGCGCGAGCGCGACCACAACAAGGCGTTCTACCAGCTCTGCCAGCACATGGAGCCCGATTATCACCAACTGGAATTCGACCTGCGCGTCTACCTGACCTACCGGGAACTGCCGGGCAACCTCTGAGGAACATGCAGCATGGACGTGAGCAAGACCAAAAGCAGCTTCTACCGGCGCCTGTACGTAGCCTGGCTGATCGACAGCCGCACCGCGACCAGCGTGCCGGCCCTGGTGGAAGCCACCGGTATGCCGCGGCGCACCGCCCAGGACACCATCGCCGCGCTGGCCGACCTGGACATCGTTTGCGAATTCGAGCAACAGGAAGGCGCGCGCAACCACGCCGGGCATTACCGTATTCGTGACTGGGGCGCGGTCGACAAACAGTGGATCAGCCAGCATCTGCGGCAGGTCCGCGATGTGCTGGGTTACCCTTGAGGCCAAAAATAGAGGCAAAATGACACTATTGGCCGCTGCCCCCGGCAGTGCGGTTGTGTAATCTCACCCGCAGTGTGTGCCCTCCATGGCAAAAGGACATAAGCATGCGGCGACTGCTTTGTGCGCTGGGAGTACTGGCAATCTTGCTGGCAACACCTGCCCTGGGCCAGGGCAAGCTGCGCCTGGTGGCGGACAAATGGCCCCCGTTCACCGATGTAGACCTGCCGGGCGGTGGCTTGGCGACCAGCATCGTCACCACGGCGCTGGCCCGTGCCGGCTACGCCAGCAGCTATGAGGAGGCGCCCTGGGCGCGGGCGCTGCAGGGCGTTGCGCAAGGGCGCTACGACGTGTTGATCGATGCCTGGTACAACGAGGCGCGTGCCAGTATCGGGCAGTTCTCCACGCCATACCTGACCAACCGTATCCGCTTGCTGCAGCGAAAAGGCCAGGCGATACGCTACCGGCAACAGTCGGACCTTTACCCCTACACCATCGCTGTCGTGCGTGATTACGCCTATTCCCCTGGGTTCGACGGCGACCCGCGCCTGCACAAGGTGGCGGTGCGCACCTTTTCCTCGGCACTGCGCATGGTCGCAGCAGGGCGAGTAGACCTGGCGGTGGAAGACGAGTACGTTGCCCGCTACAACCTGCAGCGTGAACCGCAGCAGGTGCGTGACGAGGTGGTGCTGGTTGAGCCGCCGCTGGGGGAGAACACCCTGCATATCCTGGTCAGCCTGAAGCACCCGGAGCGTGCGCGGATTGTCGAGCGGTTCGAGCAGGCGATCGCAGCGATGAAGGCCGATGGCAGCTATGCCCGGCTGCTGCGCCAGCATGGCTTTTGAGCTTGGGTGGCGTTACCGGCCTCTTCGTGGGTAAAGGCCGGGTCAGGCCTCAGCCCGGGTTGCCTTCCTTGATCAGGTGCGCGGCCAAGGTCCGCAATGGCCCCAACTGCCGGCAGATCAGCGCCAGTTGTGTCTGCACCAGCCGTTGATGTTCATCCAGCTCATCCGGCATCTGCTCCAGGGCGTTGGCCAGCGCTTCTTCGGCATCGCTGTGAATGGCCACGGGCAGCCGCGCTGCCAGGCCGTTGGCGATTTCGTCCAGGCTGCTGGCCAGGCTTTGCCCGGCACCTTCGATCAACTGTTCCTGGGCCTGGGCCGGCAATGCCGTATCGCGGTGCGCGCCCAGCCCCGAGAGGTAGCGGAGCAGGGTGTGCGACAGCACCAGGAACCGGAAGCCGACATCGGCCTCCTTACGGAAATGCCCCGGCTCCATCAGCATGTTGGCCAGGGTGGTGGACAGCGCCGCGTCGGCGTTGTGGGCATTGCGCCGGGCCAGGCGGTAGGCCAGGTCGTCGCGCTTGCCGTGGGCATACTGCTGCATGATCTGGCGCAAGTACACGCTGGCACAGGCCAGGGTATTGGCCAGCGCCTTGTTCAGGCGCCGCCCCTGCCAGTCAGGCAGGAACAGGAACACCGCAAGGATGGCAATCAGGCTGCCCACCAGGGTATCGAACAGGCGCGGCAGGAACAGGCCGTAGCCGTCGCCGATCTGGTTGAAGCAGAACAGTACCATCAGCGTGATCGCGGCCGTGGCCAGGGTGTAGCGGGTCGTGCGGTTGACGAAGAACACCACCCCGGCAACTACGGCGAACAGCGACTGGATAAGCGGGTTGGGGAACAGGTCGAACAAGGCCCAGCCAACGGTCAGGCCAATGGCCGTGCCGAAAATGCGCTGCACCAGCTTGCGCCGGGTCGCACCGTAGTTGGGCTGGCAGACGAACAGGGTGGTGAGGATGATCCAGTAGCCCTGGGTGGGGTGGATCAGGTGCACCATGCCGTAGCCGATCGACAGCGCCAAGGGCAGGCGCAAGGCATGCCGGAACAGCAGCGACGTGGGTGTCAGCTGGGTACGCAGGCGCGTCCACACGTCTTTGAGCGAGCGTGGCGAGCGGTCGAGCAGGCTGCTGTCACTGGCGTCGGCCAGGCTGTCGGGGTTGCTCGCGGCACTGAGCAGGCGGTCGAGCGTGGCCAGGTTGGCAGCCAGGGCCCGTAGCGAGCGCAACAGGCCGCGCCAGGCCGGGTTGTTTTGCAGGCGCAGGTGCTCCAGCGCAGCGTTGAGGTCTTCGAGGGCCTCGGGATAACCGCTGGCCAGCACGAAAGGCTGGCGCAGGCGGATCGAACGGGCCAGCTCCTGGCAGGACGAACCCTGTTTGCGCAGCAGGCGCTGGCAGCGGAACATCACGTCACTGTGAAAGAACGTTTCGGTCAGGGCGTTGTAGGGGTAATGCGAGGCACTGACCCGCTCGTGGATGTCCTGGGCCAGGAAATACAGCTTCAGGTAGCGGCTGACCTTGGAGTTTGGCTGGCTGTTGCCGACCCGGTGCAGGATGATTTCCTTGGCCGCGTTCAGGGCTGCCACCACCTTGCCATTCTGCTGGGCCAGGGCCAGGCGTGTGGCCTCGACGTCGAGGGTGCGCACCGGCTCGAACAGGCTGGCCTTGAGTTTCAGGTAGCTGCCCAGCTCGAAGAACAGCTTGGCCAGGCTCTGCTGGACCGGCTGGTTGGAGAACAGCGCCTGCCACAATACCGATAACAGCCCGTACCAGGCCGCGCCCGCCACCAGCAGCATGGGCTCGTGCCAGAAATCCGTGACCTGGCCGCCGCGCTGGTCTACGCCGATCATGGTGTACACCGCGGTGATCAGGGTTGCCGAGGCAATGGCCCCGTAGCGCTCGCCCAGTGCGCCGAGCATGGTCAGGCTGAACGCCGCCAGGGCCAGGGCGATGGCGAAGAACCAAGGGTAGGGGAACAACAGTTCGACCGCCAGCGCAGCAATGGCGAAACACACCAGGGTGACGGCCAGGGCGCTGAGGCGGCCCTGCCAGCTGTCGTCGGTTTCGGCCAGGGCGCTGGCGATGATGCCGAGGAACAGCGGGATCAGCAGGGCCATCTCGTTCTGGTACCAGCACAGGGCCAGGCTGCCGGTGAGGGCGATGGTGACCCGGATGCTATAGCTGAACTTGTCTTGGCCCCACAGGCGACGCAGTGACTGACGGAACGAGCTCGATGACATGTTGGCCTGCTAGGCAGTGATCAGAGGAATACCTTTCAGAACCGGTTACTGGGGCCGCTTTGCGGCCCTTCGCGGGCGCGCCCGCTCCCACAGGTACTGCACAAAACCCCGTGGGAGCGGGCATGCCCGCGAAGGGGCGCGAAGCGGCCAAGATTCCGGCGCTGGGCACGGGCCAGCAAGAAGCGTTCCGTGCTGCTGAATGGATTCTACTCTACACGAACTGCGCTGCGGCGTTGGCCGATGCCCAGGCCCACTGGAAGTTGAAGCCACCCAGGTGGCCGGTGACATCCAGCACTTCGCCAATAAAGTACAGCCCGGGGCTTTTCAGCGACTCCATGGTCTTGGACGACACTTCGCGGGTATCCACGCCGCCCAGGGTCACTTCGGCGGTGCGGTAGCCCTCGGTGCCCGCAGGCACCACCTGCCAGTTGGCCAGCTTCTCGGCAATCTGCGCCAGTTCTGCCGGGGTGTACTGCTTCATGGGCCTGGACTCGAACCACTGCTCGGCCAGCAGGTTGGCCAGCTTGCGGGTGAACACTTCGCCTAGCACGGTCTTCAGTTCGGCATTGGCGCGCTCGGTTTGCATCTGCTGCAGCCAGGTGAGTGCATCGCGGTCGGGCAACAGGTTGATCTCGACAGTGTCACCGGCTTCCCAGAACGACGAGATCTGCAGGATTGCCGGGCCACTCAGGCCACGGTGGGTGAACAGCAGGTTTTCGCGGAAGCTGGTGCCGTTGCAGGTGGCCGTGCAATCAAGCGAAGTGCCGGACAGCTCGCTGCACAATGCCTTGAGTTGTGGCTCGGTGATGGTGAACGGCACCAGCCCGGCGCGGGTCGGCAGCAGGGTGTGGCCAAACTGGCGCGCGACCTGGTAGCCGAACCCGCTGGCGCCCAGGGTCGGGATCGACAGGCCACCGGTGGCGATTACCAGTGACTGGCAGGCGAACTGCCCGCCGCTGGTCTGCAGCAGGTAGCCGCTTTCGGTTTTTTCGATCTGTTCGATGCTGGTGTGCATGCGGATTTCGGCACCGGCCTCGTCGCATTCGGCCAGCAGCATGTCGAGGATGTCGCTGGCCTTGTTGTCGCAGAACAACTGGCCGAGCTTCTTCTCGTGGTACGCCACGCCATGCTTGCACACCAGCTCGATGAAGTCCCATTGCGTGTAGCGGGCCAGCGCCGATTTGCAGAAATGGGCGTTGTGCGAGAGGAAGTTGGCCGGTTCGGTGTACATATTGGTGAAGTTGCAGCGCCCGCCGCCAGACATGAGGATCTTCTTGCCTGGCTTGTTGGCGTGGTCGAGCAACAGTACCCGGCGGCCGCGGCGGGCGCTGAGCTGGGCGCACATCAGGCCGGCGGCGCCGGCGCCGAGGATGATCACGTCGGTGGAGTGCACGGTGTTACCTCATGGATAGCCGGGGCCGCTGTGCGGCCCATCGCAGGCAAGCCAGCTCCCACAGGTACTGCACAAGCCTGAAGGCCTGTGGTGATCCTGTGGGAGCTGGCGTGCCTGCGATGGGCTGCAAAGCAGCCCCAAAAAATGTCAGACGATGCGGTGATCCTGTGGGAGCTGGCTTGCCTGCGATGGGCTGCAAAGCAGCCCCAAAAATGTCAGACGATGCGGACTTTCAGGGACCGGCCCTTGATCTTGCCGCTGTTCAAGCGCTGCATGGCCTGCTTGGCGAGCGCCCGCTCCACCGCCACAAACGCCTGGAAGTCAAAGATCGCGATCTTGCCCACCTGTTTGCCCGGGATCCCGGCATCACCGGTCAGCGCCCCGAGAATGTCGCCCGGGCGCAGCTTGTCCTTGCGCCCGGCGGCGATGCACAGGGTGCTCATCACCGGCAGCAGCGGCTCGCCGCCCTTGTTCTTCAGGCTGTCGAGCTGGTCCCAGCGCAGCGGGCTCTTCTGCAGTTGCTCGATGGCCTGGGCGCGGTGGCCTTCTGCCGGGGCAACCAGGCTCACCGCCAGGCCCTTCTCGCCTGCGCGGCCAGTACGGCCCACGCGGTGCACGTGGATTTCCGCATCGCGTGCCAACTCGACGTTGATGACCATGTCCAGGCCATCGATGTCCAGGCCGCGCGCGGCCACGTCGGTGGCCACCAGCACCGAGCTGCTGCGGTTGGCGAACATGGTCAGAACCTGGTCGCGGTCGCGCTGCTCCAGGTCGCCGTGCAGCGCCTGGGCGACGATACCCTTGGCGGTCAGGTGGGCAACCACGTCTTCGCACTGCTGCTTGGTGAAGCAGAACGCCACGCACGACTGCGGGCGATAGTGGCCCAGCACGCGGGTCACCGCTTCCAGGCGCTGCTCTGGGTCGATCTCGATGAAGCGCTGCTCGATCTGGTTGTCGGTGTGCAGGCTCTCGACTTTCACTTGCTGCGGGTTACGCATGAAGTCGGCGGCCAGCTGCTTGATGCCGGCCGGGTAGGTGGCCGAGAACAGCAGGGTCTGTCGGCGCGATGGGGTTTTGCCGATGATGCTGGCAATGGCATCGAAAAAGCCCATGTCGAGCATGCGGTCGGCTTCGTCGAGCACCAGGGTGTTCAGACCATCGAGTACCAGGGTGCCTTTGTCCAGGTGCTGCTGGATGCGCCCAGGCGTACCGACGATGATGTGCGCACCGTGTTCCAGCGAGGCGATCTGCGGGCCCAGCGAAACACCACCGCACAGGGTCAGGATCTTGATGTTGTCCTCGGCGCGGGCCAGGCGGCGCAGTTCCTTGGCGACCTGGTCGGCCAATTCGCGAGTCGGGCACAGCACCAGGGCCTGGCAGCCGAAGTAACGCGGGTTGATCGGGTTCAGCAGGCCGATGCCAAAGGCGGCGGTCTTGCCGCTGCCGGTCTTGGCCTGGGCAATCAGGTCCTGGCCCTTGAGGATGACCGGCAGGCTCTGGGCCTGGATCGGTGTCATCGCGGCATAGCCGAGGGCGTCCAGGTTGGCCAGCATGGCAGTGGACAGCGGCAAGGTGGCAAAGGCGGTGGATTCGGTGGTCACGAGGCGGGCCTGCGGTGCGAAGCTAAAAATGCCGCATAGTCTACCAGCCTCGTGGCCATTCGCCCTAAGACTCCATGTGGTGTTCCGGACGACGGGCACGCCTTCCGTCCGTCGGTGCCAGCTGCAGGAAGATCGCCGCCGCCAGCATGGCCATCACGCCGATGGTGACGAAGGTCAGCTGGAAGGCGCCCAGCGTGGTGTCTACGCCTTCGGCACTGCCGGCGGCGGTGAAGCCGCCAAGCAGGGCGCCGGCGCAGGCCACGCCCAGGCTCAGCGCCAGCTGCGCGACCACCGACAGCAGGCTGTTGCCGCTGCTGGCGCTGGCATCGTCGAGGTCGATCAGGGTTACCGTGTTCATTGCCGTGAACTGCATCGAGTTGACCGCGCCCAGCAGCCCCAGCTGGATCAGCAACACGGCATAGGACGTCTGCTCGTCAACCAGCCCAAGGCTGGCCAGCAGCAGGCCCAGCAGCAAGGTATTGCTGGTCAGGATGATGCGGTAGCCGAAGCGTTCGATCAGCGGCCTGGCAAGGGATTTGGCCACCATTGCCGCCGCCGCCAGCGGGATCATGCTCATGCCGGCCTGGGCCGGCGAATAACCCAGTGCGACTTGCAGCAGCAACGGCACCAGGAACGGCAGGGCGCCGCTGCCCAGGCGCGCGAACAGGTTGCCCAGGATACCGATGGCGAAGGTGCGCACGCGGAACAGGCTGGGCGAAAACAGCGGCTCGGGGTCGCGCCCGGCGCGCAGCCAGTAGGCGGCCAGGCACGCCATGCCGGCAAACAGCAGCAGCATCACCCGCAGGTGCGGCAGGTGCAGCTCGCCGAGCCCCTCCATGGCAATGGTGATCAGCACCATCGCGGCGCCGAACAGCAGGAAGCCAGGGGTATCGAAGCGGGTGCGTTCAGCGCCGCGCAGGTCGGGGATGAACTTCCAGACGGCGTAGCAGCCCAGCAGGCCGACAGGCAGGTTGAGCAGGAAAATCCAGTGCCAGCTGAGGATCTCCACCAGCCAGCCGCCCACCGTCGGACCCAGCAGTGGCCCGAGCAGGCCGGGGATGGTAATGAAGCTCATGATGCGTACCAGCTCGCTGCGCGGGTAGGCGCGCAACACCACCAGCCGCCCGACCGGCAGCATCAGGGCGCCGCCCAGGCCCTGCACCACACGGGCGAAAATCAGGAAGCCGAGGCTGTTGGCGGCGGCGCATAGCAGCGAACCAAAGCTGAACAGCAGTATGGCGCTGAAGAAGATGCGCTTGGTGCCGAAGCGGTCGGCGATCCAGCCCGAGGCGGGTATCAGCAGGGCCACCGTGAGCATGTAGGCAATGATTACGCCCTGCATGCGCAGCGGGTCTTCGGCCAGCGAGCGGGCCATGGCCGGCAGCGCGGTGTTGAGGATGGTGCCGTCCAGGGACTGCATGAAGAAGGCGATGGCGACCACCCAGGGGATCCAGCGGGCGGTGGCGGGGTCTAGCGGGGTGCGTTCGGGCATGACTTCCTCGTTTGTCAGTGCCGGCCTCTTCGCGGCTAAAGCCGCTCCTACAAGGGTTACGCGTTCGTTGTAGGAGCGGCTTTAGCCGCGAAAGGGCCGGCAAGTCCAATCACAATGTCAGGGTCAGGCCTTTGACCAGCGCACCTGGCAAATGACTCGACCCGGTGCTGCGCTGTCCATAGGTGCTGGTCGACAGGATCATCTCGCGCTCCTGGGTCAGGTCCTCCAGTTGGCTACCGAGCAAACTGTACAGGCTGTCATCGAAGCGCATGGTGCTCACTGGCCCCTGGATCTGCCCGTTCTCCACCCAGAAGGTGGCGAACCGGGTCAGCCCGGTCATGCGCGCTGCTGGCAAGTCCGAGTAGTTGAGGTACCACAGGTTGCTGATGTACAGCCCAGTGCCCAGCCGCTGCAAGACCTCGTCCATGGGCAGGCCACCCGATGCCAGGCTGAGTGCGCAGGGCGACTCGTAACTGTCGGCGCCATTGGCCAGCAGCTTGAATTCGGCGGCGCTGCGCGCGCTGATCAGCCGTTGCGCCGCCCGGCCTTGCTGGATCAGCGGCACATCCCGGCGCGGTGAGCCTTCGTCGGAAAACGCCGGGCTCAGCGAGCCGCTGACCTGCTCGGTGAAACTCACCAGCGGGCTCAGCCGTGCATCGCCGTTGTACAGGCGCTGCAAGGCGCTATTGCCGGTGGCCAGCGCCTGGGCGGAAAAACCGCCCCAGCACAGCATGCCGGCGATTTCGTCCATCGCCGCCGGGGCCAGGTAGGCACGGTAGCTGCCGGGCTCGAGGGTGACTGCCGGGCGCCCGAGGAAGCCCAACTGCTCCCGCGCCTGGCGCAGGCGCGCGGTGAAGTCGTCGGGGTTCCACACCTGGCCGGCGTAGTTGGCCTTCACCGCCTGGCCGTTTTCGTGGAACAGGCTCCAGTCGAAGTTGAAGCTGTTGGCCTGGTGCCAGCCGAAGGCACCGAACGAGCTGGCGAAGCCCCGGCAGACCGGGCCCGCGGCATAAATGCCGACCAGGTCCAGGTCACCCGCTTCGCGGTCGAGCAACGCCAGCACATCGCTGAGTTCAGGTAGTGGCTGCTGTTGCTGGCTGTGGCTGTGCCAGGCGCTTTCGTCCAGGCGCAGGTAAGGGTCGACGGCCAGCAGTGGCAGGGTCTGGCGCAGTTGCGCCAGGGCATCCGCCAAGCGTTGGCGGTCTAGTTGCGCATCGCCACTCAAGGTCACCTGCTGTTCGGCCTGGCGACCGTCGCGGATCAGCCGCAGCTGCGCGCTGGCCTGGCTGACATGCCCGGCCTGGCGCACCTTGGCGTGGTTGAAGCGCACGAACTGGGACTGCTCGGCGCTGTAGCCAAGGGTAAACTGCTCGCCACTTTCCAGGGCGGCGCGCACCTCCCCGGCCAGGGTTTCAAAAGCGTGTTTCATAAGGCGTCGCCCCCGAATACGTCGATCTGGCGGAACACGCAGGCCGGCGAGGCGTGGCCCACGCGCACCACCTGGTTGGGTTCGCCCTTGCCGCAGTTGGGCGTGCCCAGTACCTGGAAGGTGCTGCGGTCGCCGACCGCTGCCAGGTTGCGCCAGAACTGTGCGGAGATGCCCCGGTAGTTGGGGTTCTTGACGATGCCCTTGAGCTCGCCGTTCTCGATCAGTTGGCCCCATTCGCAGCCGAACTGGAACTTGTTGCGCGCGTCGTCGATGGACCAGGACCGGTTGGTCCGCATCAGGATGCCGTGCTCGATGCCCGCGATCAGTTGTTCGAGGGAGTGCTCGCCCGGCTCGATGTTGAGGTTGGCCATGCGGTCGATCGGCGCGCGGTTCCAGCCACAGGCGCGGCTGTTGGCCACACCGTCCAGGCCGGAGCGGAACTGCGATAGCGCGCCGCCCAGCGGGCGCAGCAGCAGGCCGTCGCGGATCAGGAACTGCTTGCTGGCCGGAGTGCCGTCATCATCGAAGCTGTAGCTGGCCAGCTCTTCGCCGATGGTCGGGTCGAAAGTCACGTTCAGCAGGCTGGAACCGTACTGCAGGTAGCCGAAGTCACTGGCTTTGACGAAGCTGGTGCCTGCGTAGTTACGCTCGTCGCCGAGGATGCGGTCCATCTCCAGCGGGTGGCCGATCGATTCGT
Source organism: Pseudomonas sp. NBRC 111127 (assembly GCF_001320345.1). Classification (NCBI taxonomy): domain Bacteria; kingdom Pseudomonadati; phylum Pseudomonadota; class Gammaproteobacteria; order Pseudomonadales; family Pseudomonadaceae; genus Pseudomonas; species Pseudomonas sp. NBRC 111127. The sequence continues at coordinate 28,598 of NZ_BCBD01000064.1, forward strand.
GAATCTGCAGCATCATCTGGTCGGGCATCAACAGCAGGTCGCGCGGGCCACTGGGCGTATTAGGGGCCAGCAGCAACTGCAGGGCCTCGTCGGCGACCCGGCTGGCGGCGCCAACCAGGCCACAACGCTCAACGATCTCGTAACCGCCTTGCTGGCCGAAATTGTCGCGGCCCAGGCTGCGGCTCTGGCTGTCCTGGCCGTTGCTGGCAGTTACCCCCAGCCCCGGGAACAGAAAGCGCTGGGCATGGCGCAGCTCGGCGCCGGCTGAGTTCAGGTAGGTCTGCTCGACCAGGCTCAGGCCGAGACTGGCCTGCCAGTCCACCAGGCGGCTGTCCTTGGGTACGCTGGCTGATTCCGCGGCGAGCAAGCCAAGGCAGTCGGCCAGGCTGGGCAC
>NZ_BCBD01000065.1:0-28907 GCF_001320345.1 Pseudomonas sp. NBRC 111127
GGGCTACGGCGCCTGCATTGCGAAAGCCTGAGCGTGGCCGTGGTGCTGGAGCTGGCGCGCCACTTGATAGGCCCTGCACAAGGCACGAAAAACCCGGACCGCGGGCTGCGCGACCTGGCCATCGAAGCGCGGCGCCTGCTCGACACCCAACTGGCCACCCCACCCACCGCCGCCAGCCTTGCACGCCAACTGGGCGTGGGCGAGACCACCTTGCGCCGGGCGTTCCGCGACGAATTCGGCCGGCCTATGCTGCAGTACGTGCGCCAGCAACGTCTGGAGCAGGCCCGCACCCTGCTGCTGGAAAGGCGCTGGCAGGTGTCGCAGGTGGCCTACCAGGTCGGTTATGCCAACCCTGCCAATTTCTGCCATGCCTACAAGGCCTATTTCGGCCACCCGCCTGGCAGCGAATAGCAGGTTTTCCCAGGCAAAAGAAAAGGGCCTGCAATGCGGCCCTTTTCGTTCAACGCCAGAGAGGGATCATTCCCACTCAATCGTCGCCGGCGGCTTGCTCGACACGTCATAGGTCACGCGCGAGATGCCGTCGATTTCATTGATGATACGGCCGCTGACGGTTTCCAGCAGCTCGTACGGCAGGTGTGCCCAACGCGCAGTCATGAAGTCCACGGTCTCCACGGCACGCAGGGCCACGACCCAGGCGTAGCGACGGCCGTCGCCGACGACGCCGACCGACTTGACCGGCTGGAACACCACGAAGGCCTGGCTGGTCTTGTGGTACCAGTCGGCTTTGCGCAGCTCTTCGATGAAGATGTGGTCGGCACGACGCAGGATGTCGGCGTATTCCTTTTTCACTTCACCGAGGATACGCACACCCAGGCCTGGGCCCGGGAACGGGTGGCGGTAGACCATGTCGTACGGCAGGCCCAGCTCCAGGCCGATCTTGCGCACTTCGTCCTTGAACAGTTCACGCAGCGGCTCGACCAGCTTGAGGTTCATTTCCTCCGGCAGGCCACCGACGTTGTGGTGCGACTTGATCACGTGGGCCTTGCCGCTCTTGGCGCCAGCCGACTCGATCACATCCGGGTAGATGGTGCCCTGGGCAAGGAACTGGATGTTTTCCAGCTTGCTGGCCTCGGCATCGAACACGTCGATGAAGGTGCGGCCGATGATCTTGCGCTTCTTCTCCGGGTCGGCTTCGCCTTCCAGGTTGTCGAGGAACTGCTTTTCAGCGTCGGCGCGAATGACCTTGACGCCCATGTTCTCCTTGAACATGGCCATCACCTGGTCACCTTCGTGCAGGCGCAGCAGGCCGTTGTCGACAAATACGCAGGTCAGCTGGTCGCCGATGGCGCGGTGCAGCAGCGCGGCAACCACCGAGCTGTCGACGCCGCCAGACAGGCCCAGCAGGACGTTGGCCGAACCCACTTGTGCACGCACCTGGGCGATGGCGTCTTCAACGATGTTGGATGGGGTCCACAGGGCCTCGCAGCCACAGATGTCCTGCACGAAGCGGGACAGGATGCGACCGCCCTGCTTGGTGTGGGTCACTTCCGGGTGGAACTGCACGCCATAGTAGCCGCGGGTGTCGTCGAACATGCCGGCGATCGGGCAGCTTGGGGTGCTGGCCAATACATGGAAATTGCCCGGCATCTGGGTGACTTTGTCGCCGTGGCTCATCCACACGTCCAGGCCCAGTACGCCGTCAGCGTCGATGTGATCTTCGATGCCGTCGAGCAGGCGGCTCTTGCCGACCACGTCCACGCGGGCATAACCGAACTCACGCAGGTCGGAACCTTCGACCTTGCCGCCCATCTGTTCGGCCATGGTCTGCATGCCGTAGCAGATGCCCAGCACCGGCACGTTCAGGTCGAATACTGCCTGCGGCGCGCGCGGGCTGTTGGCTTCGTGGACCGATTCGGGGCCGCCGGCGAGGATGATGCCGCGCGGGTTGAATTCGCGGATCGCTTCATCGTCCATGTCGAACGGGTGCAGCTCGCAGTACACGCCGATCTCGCGCACGCGGCGGGCAATCAGCTGGGTGTACTGGGAACCGAAATCGAGGATCAGGATGCGGTGAGCGTGAATGTCGAGGGCCATGACTCAATCTCTGATGCAGTTGCAAGCGTCAAGCCGCAAGCTGCAAGTTGATCGGGGAGAACGCGGTAGTCGCTGCAGCGCAACTACCGCTTGTAGCTTGAAGCTTGTCGCTTACCGCTGGAGGCGTTAGCCGACGCGGTAATTAGGGGCTTCTTTGGTGATCTGCACGTCATGCACGTGGGACTCGGCCATGCCGGCGCCGGTGATGCGTACGAACTCCGGCTTGGTGCGCATCTCTTCGATGGTTGCGCTGCCGGTGTAGCCCATGGACGAACGCAGGCCGCCCATCAGTTGGTGGATGATCGCCGCCAGCGCACCTTTGTACGGCACACGGCCTTCGATGCCTTCCGGTACCAGCTTCTCGGCACCGGCCGAGGAGTCCTGGAAGTAACGGTCGGACGAGCCTTGCGCCTGTGCCATGGCACCCAGCGAGCCCATGCCGCGGTAGGCTTTGTAGGAACGGCCCTGGAACAGCTCGACTTCACCTGGCGCCTCTTCGGTACCGGCGAACATCGAACCCATCATCACGCAGGAAGCACCGGCTACGATGGCCTTGGACAGGTCACCGGAGAAGCGGATGCCGCCGTCGGCGATCAGTGGCACACCGGTGCCTTCCAGTGCAGCGGCAACGTTGGCGATGGCGCTGATTTGCGGCACGCCGACGCCTGCAACGATACGGGTGGTGCAGATAGAGCCCGGGCCGATACCGACCTTGACCGCGTCAGCGCCGGCTTCGGCCAGGGCCTTGGCCGCAGCGCCGGTGGCGATGTTGCCGCCGATCACCTGCACCTGCGGGTAGGTTTCCTTTACCCAGCGCACGCGGTCGATCACACCTTTGGAGTGACCGTGGGCAGTGTCGACCACCACCACGTCAACCCCGGCAGCAACCAGGGCGGCTACGCGCTCGCCGGTGTCCTTGCCAGTGCCGACGGCAGCGCCGACGCGCAGGCGACCTTGGTCGTCCTTGCTGGCCAGCGGGTAGGCCTTGGCCTTTTCGATGTCCTTGACGGTCATCATGCCCTTGAGGTTGAACTTGTCGTCAACGATCAGGACTTTTTCCAGGCGGTGCTTGTGCAGCAGCTCGCGCACTTCGTTCTTGTCGGCGCCTTCGCGCACCGTGACCAGGCGCTCTTTTGGCGTCATCACGTCGCGGACCTTGGCGTCCAGGCGGTTTTCGAAGCGTACGTCACGGGAAGTGACGATGCCGACCAGGTCACCGTTGGCCAGCACTGGCACGCCGGAGATGTTGTTCAGGCGGGTCAGCTCGAACAGGTCGCGCACGGTAGCGTCGGCGTCGATGGTGATCGGGTCCTTGACCACGCCAGCCTCGAACTTCTTGACCTTGCGAACTTCGCCGGCCTGCTGCTCGATGGTCATGTTCTTGTGGATGATGCCGATGCCGCCTTCCTGAGCCATGGCAATGGCCAGGCGCGCTTCGGTCACGGTGTCCATGGCGGCGGAAACCAGCGGAATGTTCAGCTCGATGCCACGAGTCAAACGGGTCTTGAGACTGACTTCATTGGGCAGTACCTCGGAATAGCCAGGTACAAGGAGGATATCGTCGAAGGTCAGGGCTTCTTGGCTGATACGCAGCATCGCGGGGGCTCCCGGGCGGGAAAAATGGAAGCGCGCCATTATACTCATGCACGGCGCGCCGCTCAATGTAAATCAAGCTTCAAGTTACAAGCGGCAAGCTACGAGAGTCGTCAGGCATACAGGCCGCTTTTTCTTGAAGCTTGCGACTCAAGGCTTGCAGCTGACTTGCACCACCGTCACCGGCTGGTCGAGCCAGTCGGCGAAGCTGTCGAGAAAGGCCTGGGTAAACCCGGCCTCGCCCCAGTTGTTGAAGATGAACCCCAGGTTGGAAAAGGCACATGGCTGCAGGTAAATGAAGCCATTGATGTCATCTTCGAAGCCGCACAGCGGGCAGGTGAAGTTGTCACTGACCGCCGGCATCCATTCTTCCAGGCTTTCGAACAGCGGCTCGCCCACCTCGCGCCGGCACTGCGGGCAGCCGGCTTCTTCAAGAAACCCTTCGGTGGGGGTATAGATGCAACGCTTGAGCATCACTTCCAGGCCGTTGGCCTGCTCGCCAAAAGGCAACAACTCAGGCCGCAGGGCCACCTTGCGGGCGCCTGCCGCCAGGGCGTGGCCCATGCGGTTGCCGGTACGGCCACAGGTGCTCAGCTGCTCCTCGACCACTTTCTCGCGTACCAGCCAGCGCACGATGGCACGGGCGCGGGCTTCGTGCACCGGCACGGTAGACAGCTTGGGAACGATAATGCTCTGGGTGTTCATGAACGGTACAAGCCTGCAAAACTGCGGTAAGGGCGCAATTCTACCGCTCAGGCGCCGAGGTAGCGACCGATCAGCGCCAAGCCGCTGGCCAGCACCAGCCAGGTGACCAGGCGCACAAAGGCTTCTCGCGACAGCCTGTGGGTCAGCCCACGGCCGACCCACAGGCCGATGAACATGACCGGCAGCAGGCATGCAGCCAGCAAGAGCAGGCTCTGGTCGGCGTAAACACCGGCGACCAGGAACAATGCCAGGCGCACCACCGTGCTGCAGCTGATCAGCGCGCTCTGGGTGGCGCGCACCTGCTCCTTTCGTTCCAGGCGTGCACTCAGGTACAGCGCATAAAGAAAACCGCCGCTGCCGAACAGCGCCCCGAACAGCCCGCCTGCCGTACCCATTGGCACTGCCCAGAAACCCGACAGGTTCGCCGGCCGCAGGTTGACCGCCAGGCTATACAGCGCATAGGCCGTAACGAACAGGCCCATCAACAGCAACAGCACGTCAGACTGCAAACGCAGCAGGAACACCACGCCCAACGTGCAGCCCAGGGCCATGAACGGCAACAGCCGCAGCAACTCGCCGCGCACCACATCACGGCGCGAAGGCAGCAGGTTGCCGAAGGCGGCGACAAAATCGAGCAACACCAGTAGCGGGATGATCCGTGACAACGGCATGAAATGGATCAGCACCGGGCCCGCCACCAGGGCCGTGCCGAAACCGGCAATGCCAAAGACGACGTAGGCCACGCCGACGCCGAGCAGGATGGGCAGCCAGTCAAGGCCGGTGAGCGACAGTTCAGTGAGCATGGCAGCAGTTCCAGGGAGCATAGGCAAAGGTTAGCCAGCTGAGAGCCATGCCGACTAATATGGCTTTATCGCCAAAGCCATCTCGAAAAGGCATGACATGACGTCCATCCGCCAGTTGCGTTATTTCGTGGAAATCGCCGAGTGCGGCAGCTTCAGCGGTGCCGCTGAACGCCTGTTCATCGCGCAGTCGGCACTCAGCCGGCAGATCAAGGAGCTGGAGCAGCAACTGGGCACGCCATTGTTCGAGCGCACCGCCCGCCTACCGCGCCTGACCCCGGCCGGCCAGGCGTTGCTGGAGCGGGCACGGCGCCTGCTGGCCGACCTGGCGCAGGCAGAGCGGGTGACCCGCGATATTGGCCAAGGGTTGCAAGGCAGCTTGCGCCTGAACCACTCCAGCACCGTCCCGTTGACCGGCCCGCTGCTGGCGCGTTTGAGCGGTTACCTGCACGCTAACCCGGGGGTTGCATTGGACATCGCCCAGCAGTCGTCGGAGGCGCAACTGGAAGATATCGCTGCGGGGCGGCTGGATATCGGCTTGTTGCGCTTGCCGGTGCTTCGCCAGCATGAAGGCGTGGTGCTGCATGAACTGTTCAGCGAGCCCGTGCTGCTTGCGGTGGCGGCCGGGCATCCGTTGGCCGGTGTGGCGCAGGTGGCGCTGCAGCAGTTGCGCGACGAGCGCTTCATTTCCATTCCGCACCGTGAGCGCGGCGGGCTGAGCTACCTGGCGGCCTCGTTGTGCATGGATGCGGGCTTTTTCCCGCAGGCGGCGCAGGTGCTGTCGCGCAAAACGACCCAGCTGCAGCTGATCCAGGCAGGTTTTGGCGTGGCCCTGCTGCCGCAATCCATGCGCGATATTGCGCCGGCCTCTATCAGTTTCGTCACCCTGGAGGGGGGCGGGGAAAGTACCGTGGCCCTGGCGTGCCGGCGCGATGCAGAGCAATTGGTGCGCCAGTTCGTGGCCGCGATGAAAGATCACGGCTAGCCCGCAACGCCCGGTAAGGTATGATGCGGGCCATGATCAGAGACCCTTTCGAACGACTCGGCCTGGACCGCGAGGTCCTGACGGTCAGCCAACTCAACGGCCGCGCCCGCGTGCTGCTCGAAGACGTGTTCCGCAGCGTGTGGGTGGAAGGCGAGATTTCCAACCTCGCCCGCCCGGCGTCTGGCCACATGTACTTCACCCTCAAGGACAGCGGTGCCCAGGTACGCTGCGCCCTGTTCCGGCAGAGCGCCACGCGGGTGCGCCAAGCGCTGCGCGATGGCCTGGCGGTGCGGGTGCGGGGCAAGGTTTCGCTGTTCGAGGGCCGGGGTGATTATCAGCTGATTCTCGACACCGTCGAGCCGGCGGGGGATGGCGCGCTGCGCCTGGCATTCGAGGCCTTGAAGGAAAAGCTCGGTGCCGAAGGGCTGTTCAGCGCCGAACGCAAGAAGCCCTTGCCTGCCCACCCGCAACGCATCGGTATCATCACCTCCCCCACCGGCGCGGTGATCCGCGACATCATCAGTGTGTTCGGCCGCCGCGCCCCGCAGGTGGAACTGAACCTGATTCCCACGGCGGTACAGGGCCGCGAGGCCATCGCACAGATCGTGCGTGCCATCCGCCTGGCCGACGGCCTTGGCTTCGATGCCCTGATCCTGGCCCGTGGTGGCGGCTCACTGGAAGACCTGTGGTGCTTCAACGAAGAAGCCGTGGCCCGCGCCGTGGCTGCCTGCGTCACACCGATTGTCAGCGCAGTCGGCCATGAGACCGATGTGTCCATCAGCGACTTCGTGGCAGACGTTCGCGCCCCCACTCCGTCTGCCGCCGCAGAGTTGCTGGCGCCCGACAGCAGTGGCATTCGCCAACGCCTGGACGGGCTGCAGCGGCGCTTGTTGCTGCGCATGCAGAACCGCCTGAGCCATGACCGCCTGCGCCTGGACTCGCTCACCAGGCGCCTGCGCCACCCGGGCGAGCGCTTGCGCCAGCAGGCCCAGCGCCTGGACGACCTGGACATGCGCCTGCGCCGGGCGTTCCTGCTCAGCCTCAACCAGCGCCGTGAGCGTCTGGCGCGGGCAGAAACCCGCCTGGCTGCGCAACACCCGGGGCGCAACCTGAAACTGCTGGCCCAGCGCCTGGACAGCCTGGCCGAGCGCCTGCCACGGGCCATGCGCGAACTGCTCAAGGACCGCCGCCAGCGCTTCCAGGCCCAGTTGCAGACGCTGCAGGTGGTCAGCCCGCTGGCCACACTGGCGCGCGGCTACAGCATCCTGCTCGACGACCAGGGCCAGGCGATTCGCAGCGCCGAACAGACCCGCAACGGCCAACGCCTTACGGCACGCCTGGACCAGGGCGAGCTGCTGGTGCGCGTGGAAGACAATCACCTGACTCCGGTCACCCTTTCGCTATTGGACTGACACATGCCCCGCCTGCTTGCCTCCCTGTTCGCCCTTTCCCTGTTACTGCTGGCCGGCGGCGCCCAGGCCAGTTACATCACGCGTGCGCTGAACAAGCCGGTGCCCGGCGGCGTGGCGGTGGTCAACCTCGGCCCTGCCGCCAGCGCCCCCGAAGCGCGCTTCGACGGCAAGCCGGTGCTGGTGGTCAAGGAGCAGGACAACTGGCTGGCCATTGTCGGAATCCCGCTGACCCAGAAGCCGGGTACTGCCGTGCTCAGCCAAGGCGGGCGCAACCTGCCGTTCAGCGTGGGTAGCAAAAAGTACCCCGAACAGCGCATTACCCTGAAGAACACCCGCCAGGTCAACCCGAACCCCGCCGACCTCAAGCGCATCGACCGCGAGCTGGCTGAGCAGATCAAGGCCTATCGCAGTTTCAGCCCAGCCCTGCCCAGCAACCTGATCCTCGACAAGCCGGTCAACGGCCCGCTGTCGAGCAAGTTCGGCGTGCGTCGCTTTTTCAATGGCGAGGAACGCAACCCGCATGCCGGGCTGGACTTCGCGGTGCCGGCAGGTACGCCCATCAAGACCCCGGCCAATGGCAAGGTGATTCTGGTGGGGGATTACTTCTTCAATGGCCGCACGGTATTCGTGGACCACGGCCAGGGCTTCATCAGCATGTTCTGCCACATGTCGAAGATCGATGTGCAGGTAGGGCAGCAACTGCGCCGGGGCGAGGTAGTCGGGCGCGTGGGCTCAACCGGGCGGGCTACCGGGCCGCACATGCATTGGAACGTGAGCCTGAACGACGCGCGGGTGGATCCGGCGATTTTCATCGGGGCGTTTCAGCCCTGAGACCACAGCGCCAGCCTCGCCGACAACCCCCGCCTCCACAGCGTTCCAGCACTGTGACAGTGCTGTGGAAGCTGGCTTGCCGGCGATGAGGCGAGAATAGGTCAAGGGGGTTCCACTGTGTTGCGCCAGCTAAAACTACTGCGCAACAATGAACAACCCCATGGAAAAATACAGCCATAAAATCTCGCTCATACGCTTTTTTTAAGCATTCCTCTCAATTTTTTCCGAACGCTTGCCATCCCCCACCCCACTGGTTAAGTTTGAAGGCATGAAAACCTTCAGCACCCTCATCCTGCTCCGACAACATTGCAGCCTCAGCTTGGTCAGCGCACGACTACCAGGCTGAATCGCGTCGCCTCGCCTCTTCATCTTGTTATCGCTCGGCAGGCCCGATTTCGGCCGCACACAAAAGGATTGCTTCCATGTCCATGCTCAAAGACCCTTCGAAAAAATACCGCGCCTTCCCGACTATCGACCTGCCTGACCGCACCTGGCCGTCGAAGACCATCACCGCAGCGCCCATCTGGTGCAGCTCCGACTTGCGTGATGGCAACCAGTCGCTGATCGAGCCGATGGATTCGGAGAAGAAACTGCGCTTCTGGAAGACCCTGGTCCAGGTGGGCGTGAAGGAAATCGAAGCGGCGTTCCCGTCTGCCTCGCAGACCGATTTCGACTTCGTGCGCACCCTGATCGAAGACGGCCACATCCCGGACGACACCACGATCCAGGTGCTTACCCAAGCCCGTGAAGACCTGATCGCGCGCACCTTCGAGTCGCTGCGTGGCGCGAAAAAGGCCATCGTCCACCTGTATAACGCCACCTCCCCGGCGTTCCGCCGCATTGTCTTCAACCAGGACAAGCAAGGCGTGAAAGACATCGCGGTGAACGCCGCCAAGCTGTTCGTCAAGTATGCCGCCCAGCAGCCCGAAACCCACTGGACCTTCCAGTACTCGCCAGAAACCTTCAGCGCGACCGAAATGGAATTCGCCAAGGAAGTGTGCGACGCGGTCATCGAGGTGTGGAACCCGACGCCAGAGCACAAAGTCATCCTCAACCTGCCGGCCACCGTGGAAGTCTCCACGCCGAACATCTACGCCGACCAGATCGAATGGTTCTGCCGCAATGTCAGCCGCCGCGACAGCGTGATCATCAGCCTGCACTGCCACAACGACCGTGGCACCGGCATTGCCGCCACCGAACTGGGCCTGATGGCCGGCGCCGATCGCGCCGAAGGGTGCCTGTTCGGCAACGGCGAGCGGACCGGTAACGTCGACCTGGTGACCTTGGCACTGAACCTGTACACCCAAGGTATCGACCCGCTGCTGGACTTCTCCGACATCGACGGCGTGCGCAAGGTGGTCGAAGAGTGCAACCAGCTGCCCGTGCACCCACGCCACCCTTATGTCGGCGACCTGGTACACACTGCGTTCTCCGGCTCGCACCAGGACGCCATCCGCAAGGGCTTCGCCAAGCAGCAGGAAGGCGAGTTGTGGGAAGTGCCGTACCTGCCGATCGACCCGGCCGATATCGGCCGCAGCTACGAGGCGGTCATCCGCGTCAACAGCCAGTCGGGCAAAGGCGGCATCACCTACCTGCTCGAGCAGGAGTACGGTATCAGCCTGCCGCGCCGCATGCAGATCGAGTTCAGCCAGGTTGTGCAGGGTGAAACCGACCGTTTGGGCCTGGAAATGACCGCTCAGCAAATCTACAGCCTGCTGCACAAGGAATACCTGCAGGCCAACGCGCCATACGCCCTGGTCAGCCACCGCCTGCAGGAAGAAAACGGCCACAGCGCCGTGGAAGTGGAAGTCGCCGGCGAAGGCGAAACCACCCTGCACTGGCGCGGCAAGGGCAATGGCGCCCTGGAAGCCCTGGTTGCCGGCCTGCCGGTTGCCGTGGAAATCATGGACTACAACGAGCACGCGATTGGTGCTGGCACCAACGCCAAGGCGGCGGCCTACATCGAGTTGCGCGTGGCCGGTGGCCGCCCGGTGCACGGTGTGGGTATCGACGAAAACATCACCACCGCCAGCTTCAAGGCACTGTTCAGCGCCCTGAACCGCTCGCTGAGCCAGCAGGAAGCCAAAGCGGCCTGAGCCCTGCCTGCTGAATGAGAAAGCCCGCATCGTTTGATGCGGGCTTTTTTGTTGGCCTGTACTGGCCTTATCGCTGGCAAGCCAGCTCCCACGGGGGACTGCACAGGCTTCGAGTTCTGCGATATTCCTGTGGGAGATCACACAGCCCTAAGGGCTGCGCTGTCGCGCAGTGAACTCGATCCATAAGCCCGGCGCGGCCCGCTCCCACAGGGGACTGCACAGGCTTCGAGTGCTGCGGTATTCCTGTGGGAGATCACACAGCCCTAAGGGCTGCGCTGTCGCGCAGAGAACTCGATTCATAAGCCCGGCGCGGCCCTGTGGGAGCGGGCGTGCCCGCGAACACCGGCGCAGCCGGTGCCATGCACCGCGCTGGATGCTTCGCGGGCGCGCCCACTCCCACAGGGTACGCGGTGCACCCGGCGCTGCAAGAAAGCCAGGCAAAAAAAAGGGGCGCCGACCAAGCGCCCCATAAGCCGTAAAGCACACAACAAATTCAGTTGGCGTCCACTAGCGCCATCGCCTCGGCACTGCACGCCTCGATCCGCGCCCAATCGCCATTCTTGATCCAGCTGCTGTCGAGCATCCAGGTGCCCCCTACACACATCACGTTGGACAAGGCCATGTAATTGCGCACATTGGCCGGGTTCACACCACCGGTTGGGCAGAAGCGGATATCGCCGAAAGGCCCGCCGAACGCCTTGATCGCCGCCACGCCACCGCTGATTTCCGCAGGGAACAGCTTGAAGCGACGGTAGCCCAGGGCATACCCCAGCATGATTTCAGACGGCGTGCTGATGCCTGGCAGTAGCGGGATCTCGCTGTCCACCCCGGCCTGGAGGAGCTCCGGGGTAATGCCTGGGGTGACGACAAATTGTGCACCTGCGGCTTCAACGGCGGCGAACATACCGCGGTCCAGGACAGTGCCGGCGCCCACGCAGAGCTCCGGGCGCTGCTTGCGCAGTACCTCGATGGCCTTCAGCCCAAGCGGTGAGCGCAAGGTCACTTCGAGGGTACGGATACCGCCAGCAGCCAGTGCGTCAGCCAGCGGCAGGATGTCTTCCTCACGGGCGATGGTGATTACCGGCAGGATGCGCGCCTTTTCGCAAATGGCGTCGATCCGCGCGGCTTTGTCGGCCATCGAGAGCTTGGACTGTGGGCGTTCAAGGGTGGTCATGACTGTGGATCCTTGGCTCATGGGCACCAGTAGATGTCCAGGGGGGCGTGAAGAAAAGCGCGAATCGGCATTTCGGTAAGGTCGTTGCCAGCCAGCGCGGCGCGCAGGGTGGCGAGTTTGCCCTGGCCCTGCACGGCCAGCGCGGTAAAGCCGGCACTGGCCAGCAAAGCGCGGGTCATCGACAGGCGCTGGTGCGGCACGCTGGGCGCCAGCAACGGCAGGCAGCGACGTTGGCCAGCCAAGTCCAAGCCTGCTTCCAAGTTCGGGCTGGCCGGGAACAGCGAAGCGGTATGGCCATCGTCCCCCATGCCCAGCACCAGCACGTCGATCTGCGGCAGCTCGGCCAACGCCTGGTCGGCCATGAGTGCGGCGGCGTCGAGGTTTTCCGCCTGCTGGTACAGGCCAATGAAGCGGGCCTTGGCCGCATTACCCTGGAACAGGTGACGGGCCAGCAGGCCCGCATTGCTGTCGGCGTGCTCTACCGGCACCCAGCGTTCGTCGGCCAGGCTGACGGTGACCTTGGTCCAGTCCAGCGCTTCGCTGGCCAGTTTTTCCAGAAATGGCACCGGGCTGCGGCCACCGGACAACACCACGCAGGCATGCCCTTTGGCAGCGACCGCCGCGCGCAGGCGCTCGGCCACGTCGTGGGCCTGCGTGGCGGCCAGCGCCTCGGCGTCTGCCAACTCGTGTACGTTCACGACCGCTGGCAGTTTCAGTTCAGATATCCCCATACCACGCCCTCCCATCGCGTGTGATCAGTGCAATCGAGCTCATCGGCCCCCAGGAGCCGGCCGCGTATGGCTTGGGCGCATCGCCCGCATTACGCCAGCCGGCGATCAACTGGTCGCACCACTTCCAGGCATACTCGATTTCATCCTTGCGCACGAACAGGTTCTGGTTGCCTCGCATCACTTCGAGCAATAGCCGCTCGTAGGCATCCGGAATCCGCGCACTGCGCCAGGTATCGGAAAAATTCAGCTGCAGCGGGCCACTGCGCAGTTGCATGCCCTTGTCCAGCCCCTGCTCCTTGGTCATCACCCGCAACGAAATGCCTTCGTCCGGCTGCAGGCGGATGATCAGCTTGTTGCCCACCTGCAAACGCTGTTCCGGGGCGAAGATGTAGTGCGGGGTTTCCTTGAAGTGGATAACGATCTGCGACAGCTTCTGCGGCATGCGCTTGCCGGTGCGCAGGTAGAACGGCACGCCCGACCAACGCCAGTTGCGAATGTCGGCACGCAGGGCGACGAAGGTTTCGGTATCGCTCTGCGCGTTGGCATTGTCTTCTTCCAGGTAGCCCGGTACCGGCTTGCCGTCGCTGTAGCCGGCAATGTACTGGCCGCGCACCACGCGGGTGCTCAGGGCGTCGCCCGTGATCGGTGCCAGTGCCTTCAACACCTTCACCTTTTCGTCGCGGATGGCATCGGCAGACAAGTCGCTGGGCGGGTCCATGGCGATCAGGCACAGCAGCTGCAGCAGGTGGTTCTGGATCATGTCGCGCAGTTGCCCGGCCTTGTCGAAGTAGCCCCAGCGGCCTTCGATACCGACCTTTTCGGCAACGGTGATCTCCACATGGGAGATGGAATTCTGGTTCCACTGGGTTTCGAACAGGCTGTTGGCAAACCGCAGGGCAATGAGGTTCTGCACGGTCTCCTTGCCCAGGTAGTGGTCGATACGGTAGACCCGGCTTTCCGGGAAGAACCGCGCGACAGCGTCGTTGACCCGGCGTGACGATTCCAGGTCATGGCCAATGGGTTTTTCCAGCACTACCCGGGTGCGCGCCACCAGGCCGGCCTTGTCGAGGTTCTCGCAGATGGCCCCGTATACAGCCGCGGCGGTGGCGAAGTAGGCGATCAACGGCAGCTCGCCGGGCAACTGCTCGGCCAGCGCCTGATAGCCTTCAGGCTGCAGGAAGTCCAGGTGCAGGTAGCTCAGCCGGGCGAGGAAGCGCCCCAGTGCGGCCGGCTCGATATCGGCCTCGGGCACATGCCGGCGCAGGTGCGCTTCGATGTGATCCAGGTGCGCCTGCGCACTGCCGGCCTCACGCGCCAGCGCCAGCAGACGGGTGTCCGGGTGCAACAGATTGGCGCGGTCGAGTTGGTACAGCGCAGGAAACAGCTTGCGCAGCGCCAGGTCGCCGAGGGCGCCAAACAGGGCAAAGGTGCAAGGTTCGACACTGATTGCAGCCATGATGTTGGTTCTTTCCTAAAGTTGGTCTAGGAATACCGCTTTCACATACGGTTTTCAAGGGGAAATGTAGTAAAAACCACAACATTACACACAAGTGTTACAGACAAGTGGTACACCAACCGCACCGACAGTACGATAGACGACCGTGCAAAAAGCCTGCTGCTCCCACAGCCGGCTGTCTTCCCGACCCAAGGACATACCCATGGACCGCGTGCGAAACCTCCTGGAACAGATCCAGGGACGCCTCGACGAGCTGAACAAGGCCGAACGCAAAGTCGCCGAAGTCATCCTGCTCAACCCGCAACAAGCCACCCGTTTCAGCATCGCTGCGCTGGCCCAGGCGGCCAAGGTCAGCGAGCCGACCGTCAACCGTTTCTGCCGCTCGTTCGGCGTCAGCGGCTACCCCGAGCTCAAGCTGCAACTGGCACAGAGCCTGGCCAGCGGCGCCGCCTATGTCAGCCGCGCAGTAGAGGCCGACGATGACCCGGCGGCCTATACCCAGAAAATCTTCGCCAGCGCCATTGCCTCACTCGACAGTGCCTGCCAGCAACTGGACCCGATGCAGGTCAGCCGTGCCGTGGACATGATGATCCAGGCCCGGCAAATCCACTTTTTCGGCCTTGGCGCCTCCGCCCCGGTGGCCCTCGATGCACAGCACAAGTTCTTCCGCTTCAACCTGGCGGTATCGGCCCATGCCGACGTGCTGATGCAGCGCATGCTGGCCTCGGTGGCCCACACCGGTGACCTGTTCGTGATCATTTCCTACACCGGGCGCACCCGCGAACTGGTCGATGTGGCACGCCTGGCCCGCGAAAACGGTGCCTCGGTACTGGGCCTGACTGCCGCCGGCTCGCCCCTGGCCAACGCCTGCAGCCTGAGCCTGCATATCCCGCTGCCCGAAGACACCGACATCTACATGCCGATGACCTCGCGCATCATTCAGCTGACCGTGCTCGATGTCCTGGCTACCGGCATGACCCTGCGCCGTGGCGTGGATTTCCAGCCGCACCTGCGCAAGATCAAGGAAAGCCTGAACGCCAGCCGCTACCCGATCGAGGACGACGAACTCAACTGAGCCGGTGCGCCTGCAAACGCAGGTGGGCACGTTGCCCCGGCGCCAGGCTCAGGCCCTCGCCGCTGCCACTGGCAGCCTCGACGCAGACAAAGCCCTGGCATTCCCGCCCGGTCACGCCCATTAACGGGCGATTGCCCGGGTGCCAGACCACCGTGTCGTCGCTGTCGCCCGTGTCGATGCACAGTTCGCGCTGCCAAGCCGGGTCCTGCAGTTGTACCCGGGGCGTGCCCGGGTAGACCTTCTGGCAGCCGCCCTTGAGCTTCAGCGCACCGCCCTCGCGGCAGGCCTGACGGTTGAGCCGGTCATAACCCTGGATATCCTCCAGCCCAGACAGCGCTATCTCGGAAACGTGACTGATACGCCAGTAGGCCAGCAAGGCATGGCTCAACTGGCAGGGTTGGCTGTCCTGGTGCTCGGTGCTCAGGCTCAGCTCCATGCGGCTGCCCAACCGGGCATGCAGGTCGACCTGCCAGTCGCACAGGTCCAGCTGCCACTTCAGGCTTACGCCCTCCTCGTCCTCGCGGCTGTCCACCAGCTTCCAGTCCAGCAACCGCGCCCAGCCATGCGCCGGCCACAGGTCTTCGCTGGGGTGGCGGCCATACCACGGCCAGCACACCGGCACACCACCGCGTATCGCCCCCACTTGCGGCCACTGCTCGGCGCACCACAGCCAAGGCCGCTCGCCCGCCGGCTGAAAATGCAGCAGTTGCGCGCC
The DNA here is from genome assembly GCF_001320345.1 of Pseudomonas sp. NBRC 111127. Classification (NCBI taxonomy): domain Bacteria; kingdom Pseudomonadati; phylum Pseudomonadota; class Gammaproteobacteria; order Pseudomonadales; family Pseudomonadaceae; genus Pseudomonas; species Pseudomonas sp. NBRC 111127. The sequence goes on from NZ_BCBD01000065.1 coordinate 15,629, forward strand.
CTGGCGGCTGAATACCGCCTGGCAACGGGGGTGGTCGATGATCAGTACATCGCGCTGCTGGTAACGCTCCCACTCGAATGTCGGCCGCGACCGCTGCGAGGTGAAGAAGCGATGGAGCGGATGTTCAGGCATGGGTCAGAGCTCTTTTTGTTTGAGATAGCGCTGTCTCGGCCTATCCCCAACACCCACTGCAGGGCAGTGGGTGCCGGGCGCCGAAAATGGATTGGCGTAAATTTACAACAATTGCCCTCAGAATGACGACTGAATCTTCAAGCCGGCGACCAGCGCATTGTCCACCTGGTCAACCCCACCCGGGCTCTTGATGTACTGCAGGTTGGGCCGCACGGTCAGCCAGTTGGTGACGTGGAAGCCGTAGTACAGCTCGGCGTTGTACTCGGTGCGCTGCAATGGCATGAAGCCTGGGTTGTCGTAATCGTCGATGCCGTTCTGCGCGTTGATCAGCTCGGCACGCTTCTTCACGTCGTCGTTCACATGGATGCGTGCCACGCCAAAGCCGATGTCATCCTTGGGCCGGGCGTCGAACGCGCCTTTGTACACCAACCCCACCTGCTGGTAGTTGTCGACCACGTTGGTGGCCTTGTCGTGCACGGTGAAGTTGGCGAACAGGCTGAGGCCGCGGTTCACGTCCCCGGCATGGGCGGTGACCTGCTGCTGCGCCACCACCCACCAGCCATGCTTGCTGGAGTGCGACTTGAACGCGTTGCCGGTGAGACCCTGCGGGTTGCCGTTGACGTCGTCGTAGACATCGTCGGCCTTGGCGGTGCTGTAGTAGTAGCCCAGGCGGTACTCGCCCGGCAGGCCGTTGACCTTGGGTGACCACACCGCCTCCACCGGCAGGATCGCGCCCTTGGTGCCGCTGCCACTGAGTTTGAAGCCGTTGCCGGTTTCCAGGTTGGAGGGGTTCTGCTCGAAGGCACCGACCTGCACGAAGAAGTCCGGGGTGATGTTGTACTTCACCCGCAGCGCCCACTGGCTGACCGGCCAGTTGTACCAGATGCCGCCTACCCAGTTGCCCACCTGCGAACCGCAGAAGGCCAGGTTCTGGAAGTCGCACGGGAAGCTGTTGAAATCCTCACCCGGGCCGTAGCGGCCGACTTTCACATCCAGTGCGCCGTCGAAGTACTTCTGCTTGACCCACATCTGGGTCAGGCGCCAGGTCTGGCCGCGCCCCCACACCTCCTGCACCGAGCTGAACTGCCCGGCGCGCGGGTCGCTGATGCGGTCGTTGGACAGGTTACGGCCGCTACGCTCGGTGATCGCCAGCTTGAATTCGGCGTCGTGCCAGCCAAAGATCTTCTGCAGGTCCAGGTGCGCGCCAAGGGCGAACTGGTCGCTGTAGCGCGCGGTTTTGTCGTCGTTGTAACCGCCATGCAGGTTACCGGCCACTTCGCCCACGTAATCGAGGGTGAAATCGTAGCCCTTGTCCAGCAGCTCGGTACGGGTGCCGCCCCAGTCGCCGGTCATCCACTTCGATTCGCTGGAAAATGCCTCGGCAGCTTGTGCACTGGCGCTGCCAACCACGGCGAGCAATGCCAGCGACCCCAATGTCTTGATACGTTTGCGCTGTTCCATCCCTTTGCGTCCTCTTTTTCTTATTGATGATGTAGACGAATTAACGGCCTTTGAAGTGAGCCACGTTGTCCTTGGTGGCTGCGGCAGTGCTGGCCAGGTGCAGCCGCTCGCCGCTGTTGGCGTCGAACAGCAGCACCCGCGCCGGGTCCAGTTGCAGGTTGAGGTTGTCGCCAACCTGGCAGGCCACATCGGGCGCCAGGCGGCAGCACACCTTGGTCTGGTTGAGGGTGACGAACACCAGCAGGTCCGGCCCGGTGGGTTCGGTGACCTGCACTTCGGCACGAATGGCCGGCAGGCCGTTGCCCTCGCCGGCCCCCAGGGCAATCTGCTCAGGGCGGATGCCCAGCAGGATTTCACGGCCATCCTGTTCATTGGCGGCCAGCCCCAAGGGCAGCTCGCAGCGCGCCTGGCCGCTGTCGAGCAGCGCCAGCAGGCGGCCATCCTGTTGCTTGAGGCGGGCCGGAATGAAGTTCATTGGCGGCGAGCCGATGAAGCTGGCGACAAACTGGTTGGCCGGGTCGTTGTAGATCTGTTGCGGGGTACCGAACTGCTGGATGATGCCATCTTTCATCACCGCAACCTTGTCGCCCAGGGTCATGGCCTCGATCTGGTCATGGGTGACGTACACGGTGGTGGTCTTCAGGCGCTGGTGCATCAGCTTCATTTCGGTACGCATCTCGACCCGCAGCTTGGCGTCCAGGTTGGACAGCGGCTCGTCGAACAGATAGATCTTCGGCCGCCGCGCCAGCGCCCGGCCCATGGCCACGCGCTGCTGCTGGCCGCCCGACAGCTGCGCCGGTTTGCGCGCCAGCAGGTGCTCGATCTGCAGCAGCTTGGCCACCCGCGCCACCTCTTCATCGATTGCCGCCTGCGGCAGCTTGCGGATTTTCAGGCCAAATTCGATGTTTTCGCGCACGCTCATGGTCGGGTACAGCGCATAGGACTGAAACACCATGGCGATGTCGCGGTCCTTGGGGCTCATGCCACTGACGTCCTGCCCGTCGATGAGAATGGCCCCACCGGTGATCTGCTCCAGGCCGGCGATGCAGTTCATCAGGGTCGATTTGCCACAGCCCGACGGGCCAACCAAAATCAGGAACTCGCCGTCGCTGATCGACAGCTGGATGTCCTTGAGGGTATCGGGCAGGCCGGTGCCGTAGGTCTTGTTTACATTGCGCAGTTCGAGCGTTGCCATGACTTACCCCTTGACTGCGCCGGCCGTCAGCCCGCGCACGAAATATTTGCCTGCCACCACGTAGACCAGCAGGGTTGGAAGGCCGGCGATCATCGCCGCCGCCATGTCGACGTTGTATTCCTTGGCGCCGGTGCTGGTGTTCACCAGGTTGTTCAGGGCCACGGTGATCGGTTGCGAGTCGCCGCTGGAAAACACCACGCCGAACAGGAAATCGTTCCAGATCTGGGTGAACTGCCAGATCAGGCAGACCATGATGATCGGCGTCGACATCGGCAGGATGATGCGGCGGAAAATGGTGAAGAACCCGGCGCCATCCAGGCGCGCCGCCTTGACCAGCGCATCCGGGATACTCACGTAGAAGTTGCGGAAGAACAGGGTGGTGAAGGCCAGCCCGTAGACCACGTGCACCAGCACCAGACCACTGGTGGTACTGGCCAGGCCAAGCTTGCCGAGGGTGAACGAGGCCGGCAGCAACACTGTCTGGAATGGCAGGAAGCAGCCGAACAGCAGCAGCCCGAAGAACAGCTGCGACCCGCGGAAGCGCCACATCGACAACACATAGCCGTTCAACGCCCCGATGGCGGTGGAGATCAGCACCGCCGGCACGGTGATCATGATCGAGTTCCAGAAGTAACCGCTGACCGTGCCCCAGGCCTTGACCCAGCCAATGCCGGTGATCACCGCGGGCCAGCTCAGCAGGTTGCCGGTGCTGATGTCTTCCGGGGTTTTGAAGCTGGTCAGCAGCATCACCACCAGCGGCACCAGGTACAGCAGCACGGCAATCAGCAACACGCCATGGATGGCGATACGGCCAAGGCTCAGTGCCGGTTTTTCGGCAGGGCTATTCGATGCGCTATGCATGGCGTTTGCTCCGCAGCTCCGAGTACAGGTAAGGCACGAGGATCGCCAGAATCGCGCCGAGCATCAGGATGGCGCTGGCAGAGCCCATGCCCATCTGGCCGCGGCTGAAGGTGAACGAGTACATGAACATGGCCGGCAGGTCGGATGAGTAACCCGGGCCACCGGCGGTCATCGCCGCCACCAGGTCGAAGCTCTTGATGGCAATGTGCGAAAGAATCATCAGCGCACTGAAAAACACCGGGCGCAGGCTGGGCAGCACCACTGTCCAGTAAATGCGTGGCAGGCTGGCACCGTCGATCTGCGCTGCGCGGATGATGGATTGGTCAACCCCGCGCAGCCCGGCCAGAAACATGGCCATGATGAAGCCCGATGCCTGCCACACGGCGGCGATCACCAGGCAGTACACCACCCGGTCCGGGTCGATCAGCCAGTCCAGCCGAAAGCCCTCCCAGCCCCAGTCGCGCAGCAGCTTGTCCAGGCCCATGCCAGGGTTGAGCAGCCACTTCCAGGCGGTGCCGGTAACGATCATCGACAGGGCCATGGGGTACAGGTAAATGGTCCGGATAAAACCTTCGCGGCGAATGCGCTGGTCCAGCAGTACCGCCAGCAACACGCCAATGGCCAGGCTGATGGCGATGAACAGGCCGCCGAACAGCAGCAGGTTCTTGCTGGCCACCCACCAGCGATCGTTGTCGAACAGCCGGGCATATTGCGCCAGGCCCGCCCACTTGTAGGTGGGCAGGAAGGTCGAGGTGGTGAAAGACAGCACGAATGTCCAGAGGATGTAGCCGTAGAAGCCCACCAGCACAATGAACATGCTCGGTGCCAGCACCAGCTTGGGTAGCCAGCGCTGCAGCGCGTCCAGGGGTGAGGCCCGCAATTGGGCGGTAGTTGTGGTCATGGTTCACCTCAAAGGCGCTGCACTCCGGGTAGGAGCGGCCTTGCGTCGCGATGGGCTGCTGCGCAGCCCTGAGGACTCAAGTTCGACACCTACCTGAAAGATCGAGTGCGCAGGTTTGGGGCTGCTGCGCAGCCCATCGCGACGCAAGGCCGCTCCTACAACGGGACCGCGTCAGCCTTTACTGGGCCGCCTTGATCGCCGCCGCCAGCTTCTTCGCCGCATCGGCCGGGTCGGCCTTGGGGTCGTTGATGTAGTTGGTCACTACATCGAAGAACGCGCCCTGCACGGCCAGCGTGGTGGCCATGTTGTGCGCCATGCTTGGCTGCAGGCCGCCCGTCTTGGCGTCGGCGAGGAAGTCCTTGGCGGAGGTTTGCGCGCAGCTGTCGAAGCCATACTTGCCCATGTTGCCGAGCATGTCGTTACGCACCGGAATCGACCCTTTATTGATGCTGAAGACCTTCTGGAAGTCCTCGCCCAGCACCTTGCGCGCGATGTCCTGCTGCCCGGCGGATGTTCCGGCGTCGTTCTGCTTGAACACCACCAGCGAGTCGATGTTGTACAGGAAGGCCTTGTCAGTGCCGGGGAATGGGACGCACTGGTAATCCTTGCCGGCGGTTTTCTTCGCCAGGGTCCATTCGCTCTTGGCCCAGTCACCCATGATCTGCATGCCGGCCTTGCCGTTGATGACCTTGGCCGCTTCCAGGTTCCAATCCTGGCCTTTGCCATCCTGGTCCATGTAGGTGGCGATCTTTTTCAGCTCGGTCAGTGCCTTGACCATTTGCGGGCTAGTCAGGGTGGCGCTGTCGAGGTCGACCAGGGCCTTCTTGTAGCCATCGACGCCCATCACTGCCAGGACCACGTTTTCGAACACGGTGCTGTCCTGCCAAGGCTGGCCGCCATGGGCAAGGGCAATGAAGCCGGCGGCCTTGAGCTTGTCGGCGGCGGCATAGAATTCGTCGAGGGTGGTGGGCGCCTTGTCGATGCCGGCTTTCTTGAAGACTTCGGGGTTGATCCACAGCCAGTTGATACGGTGGATGTTGACCGGCACGGCAACGTAGTCACCGTCGTACTTCACGGTATCGGCGACCTTCTTGTCGAGCAGCGAGTCCCACTTTTCTTCCTTGGCCACGTCCTTGAGCACATCGGCATCGAGCAAGCCGGTGGCTGCCCAGTCCTGGATGTCCGGGCCCTTGATCTGCGCCACACCGGGTGGGTTGCCGGCGACTGCGCGGCTCTTGAGTACGGTCATGGCGGTGGCCCCGCCGCCGCCGGCAACGGCGCCGTCCTTCCAGGTGAAACCGTCTTTCTCGACTTGCGCCTTGAGCACATCGACCGCTGCTTTTTCACCGCCAGAGGTCCACCAGTGCACCACCTCTACACTGCCTTTGCTTTCAGCGGCGCTGGCGCCCAGCGGCAGTAAGGAGGCGAGCGAGATAGCAGCGGCGAGACAGAGTTTGGAATTCATCGAAGCACCTTTCTTGTTGTTATGCGTGCAAGTCAAACGCTTGCGTTGCATGGAGTCTAAACAGCGTGCCCGCCCCGTCAGGTAACGAAGCGATGCGTGAATGTCATCATTTGGTTACATTGCTGCCCAGGTTGCTGGCCAGGCTGGGCGACAGCGGCAAGCCTGGCAGCAGCAGCGCCTGGTAGGCGTGATAGAGGTCGGGCTTGCCCGGCCAGATGGTCCCGGCCGGCCGGTTGTTGCTATCGAGTTCGTGGTGCCAGCTGCCCGCCACAGGGTCGATGAAGTGGTTGGCGATAAACCCCCAGAGGGTGCGGTACCACTGCTCGTAACGGGCCTCGCCGGTACGCTGCAACAAGGCCGCGGCGGCGGCGCACGCTTCGGCGTGCACCCAGTGCAGGCGCGCGTTCACCACCGGGCGGTTGGCCCAGTCCAGGGTGTAGACGAAACCCTCTGCGCCATCGACGTTCCAGGCGTGCTGGCAGGCGGCCTCGAACAACCCGCTGGCACTTTCTGCCAGCCACTGCGGTGCCGGCAGCCCGGCACGTTGCAGGCTGGCCTCCAGGTGCAGCAGCAACCGCGCCCATTCCAGGGCGTGCCCAGGCGTGGTGCCAAAGGGCCGGAAATGATCGGCGGGGTGGTCGTGGTTGTAGTCCGCCACGGGCTGCCAGTGCACGTCGAAGTGTTCGATCACCCGGTAACCGCTACCGGCGGCATGGGTATGGATGATGCGTTCGGCGATACGCAACGCGCGTTGCAGCCACAGCGTGTTGCCGGTGACATCAGCCAGGGCCAGGAACGCCTCGGTCGCATGCATGTTGCTGTTGGCGCCACGGTACGGCTCGGGCAACTGCCAGGCACGGGAGTAAGCCTCTTGCAGGGCACCTTCGGCTTCGCTCCAGAAATGCCGCTCGATCACCTCGGTGGCGTCTGCCAGCAGGCCCCTGGCACTGGCGGCGCCCGCCACCACGGCAGAGCTGGCGGCCAGGGCGACGAAGGCATGCAGGTAGGCGGCCTTGCCGCTGTCCTGCTGGCCATCGGGGTGAGCGAACCAGCCCCCATAGCTGGCATCCTGCATGGCGCCGCGCAGGGCGGCCACGCCGTGCTCGGCGTAGGCCAGGCAGCCTGGAATGCCTTGCAGGTGAGCCAGGGCAAAACAGTGGGTCATGCGCGCCGTGTTCATGGTTTCGGCGCGGGCGCCAGCGGCGAGTTGGCCTTTGGCATCCAGGTTGCCGAAGCCGTCCGGGCGTTTCGCGGCTTTGGCAAAGGCCAGCAGCCGCTGGGCCTCGGCCAGGCGCCAGGCCGTATGAGCCGGGGCTTTCAGCCAGCTGGTGGAGGGCAGTAGGTGGGTATTCATGAGCCAGCTTTATCCTTGCCAGTCGTGTGCGAATTCTAGCCAGCGGGGTTTGGGCAGATGTCACGAAGGAGGCTGGGATTGTCACTGGGCAGTGACAATTGAGTGACCTGAGTGCAAACCTTGAAACCCGTGCGGCCCTTGCAGGCAACACGGAAATCAGTCCATGCCTCGCGGCAGGAACAAGGTTACCCGCAGCCCACCGTCGCGCAGGTTCAGCAAACTCACCTCGCCGCCATGGCTATGGGCAATGTTGCGTGCAATCCCCAACCCCAGCCCGTAACCCTGTTGCTGGGCGGCCAGGCGGAAGTGTGGCTCGAACACCTGCTCCAGCTGCTGCTGGGGTACCCCCGGCCCTTGGTCATCCACCTGAAGCACAAAGCCCTCGGCGCTGTCGATGATACGCAGTTGCGCCCGTTCGCCGTACTTGATGGCGTTGTCGATCAGGTTGCCGATGCAGCGCCGCAGGGCCAGAGGTTTGCCCGGGTACGGTGCAAGCGCCTTGCCGTACACAGTGACGCGGCCATCGGCCAGGTAAGGCTCGGCCAGGATATCCAGCACCTGATTGAGGTCGACGGGCTCGATGTTCTCGTGGATGTCGGTGTCCTTCACGCATTGCAGGGCGCCTTTGACCAGCAGCTCCAGCTCGTCCAGGTCCTGGCTGAACTTGGCTTGCAGGCGCTCGTCTTCCAACAGCTCGACACGCAGGCGCAGGCGGGTTATCGGTGTGCGCAGGTCGTGGGATATGGCGCTGAACAACTGGCTACGTTCGGTCAGGTAACGGCTGATACGTTCGCGCATGCTGTTGAATGCCCGGCTCACCTCGACCACTTCGCTGCCGCCACCTTCCGCCAGCGGCGCCACATCAGCGCCCAGCGACATTTCCCGCGCGGCCCGGGCCAGGCGTTTGAGTGGCCAGCTTTGCCAGTGCACCAGCAAGCCGATGAACAGCAACAGCAAGGCCGTGGTCAGCACCATGAACCCCACCTGCTGGCGTGGCAGGCGTTCGGCTTCCAGGCCGGTATACGGCTCGGGCAGCAACGAGGCGATGTACAGCCACTCCCCCTCACCCAGGCGGATCTGCGTGACCAGCACCGGTGGCTTGAGGGGCTCGAGCGTCAGCGAGTAATGCGCCCACGAGCGCGGCAGCTCGTCGAGCTTGAGGCCGCTGTTGAAGATGCGCAGCTCGTCAGGCCCGACGAACTCGACGGAAATTTCCATCTGCGACCCCAGGCGCTCGTGCAACACCTGCTGGAATACATCGATCACCGCCTGCTTGCGCGCCGTGACGGGCAACGCCTGCATGTCCAGCGGGGTAGCATTGAGCGATACGAAAAACCGCGTGCCGCCCATGCTGCGCAACTGGTCGAGCACCAGCGGCCGGTAGGCCACTGGCAACGACCGGAAGTAGCTGACGCTGGCGCTCATCGAATGGGCCAGGCTGCTGGCACTGGCCCGCAACCCCTGCAACTGGCTGGCGCGCAGTTGGGAAACCCAGATGATGCTCGACAACCCCTGGGCCAGCAGCACCACCAGCAGGGTCAGCAGCAGCATGCGCCCCAGCAGTGAGCGGGGCAGCAAGCGCCAGCGCCGCTCAGGGCGCACAGCAGACATGCGCCGCCAACAGGTAACCGCTGCCGCGCACGGTGCGGATCAGCCGGGGAGGTTTGTCGGTGTCGCGCAGGCGCTGGCGCAGGCGACTGACCGCCATGTCGACGATACGGTCCAGCGGCATCGGCTCGCGGCCGCGGGTGGCGTTGCCGATGGTGTCGCGGTCGAGGATTTGCTGTGGGTGGTCGAGGAACAGCTTGAGCAGTGCGAAGTCGGCACCGGAGAGAATCACCTCCTCACCATCGCGGTGGAACAGCCGGTGGCTGACCGTGTCCAGGCGCCAGTCATCGAAGGCCAGCACCGCGCTCCCCGGCGCCGCCTGGCCAAACTCGGCGCGGCGCAGCAGAGCCTTTAGCCGCGCCTGCAGCTCGCGCGGGCTGAACGGTTTGCCCAGGTAGTCGTCGGCACCCAGCTCCAGGCCGATGACCCGGTCGGCTTCATCGGAACTGGCAGTGAGCATGATGATTGGCACACGCGCCCGGCGCGGATGCTGCCGAACCCAGCGGCACAGGTTGAAACCATCTTCATCGGGCAACATGACATCGAGAATGACCAGGTCGCAGGGGCTGCTTTCCAGCGCGCGGCGAAAACCTGCGCCGTCGGCTTCGGCATGCACCTGGAAGCCGGAGCGGCTCAAATAGGTTTGCAGCAGTTCACGGATTTCCTGGTCGTCGTCGACCATCAGGATCGATTTGCCGGCAGTGCTCAAGGTGGTCCTTCCTCTTCTTGGTTACAGGTCTTTGCTGCCTGTTTTTATTGGGGCTGCTTTGCAGCCCTTCGCGGGCTTGCCCGCTCCTACAGGGATCGCAGCACCTGTAGGAGCGGGCAAGCCCGCGATGGGCCGCAAAGCGGCCCCAGTCAATGGTCCAGCGCTTGCTGCAACGCCACACCCGCCCCCAGCAACCCGGAAAACTCCGCCGTCACCAGCCACACCGGCACACCCGCAAAGTAGCCGCTCATGCAGCCTTTGTCGGCAAAGCTGGCGGCGAACCCGCTGCGCAGGAACAACTCGGCAAACCGCGGGATGACCCCGCCAACGATATAGACCCCACCGCGCGCGCCCAGGGTAAGCACATTGTTTCCGGCCACGCGCCCCAGGAACCGGCAGAACTGCTCGATCACCGCCAGTGCCCGTGGCTCGCCGCCCAGCGCTGCATCGGTGATCTGCGCCGGGGACGTGTGCCGTGGGGTGTCGCCGTCCAGCGCACACAGGGCCTGGTAAAGCCGTACCAGGCCACCCCCGCTGAGTACCGTCTCGGCACTGACATGGCCGATTTGCTGGTGGATCTGCTGGTGGATCGCCGCTTCGCGGGCGTTGCCCACCGGCAGGTCCACATGCCCGCCTTCGCCCGGCAAGGCCTGCCAGTGCTGCCCGCCAAGGCGCAGCAGCGAACCCACGCCAAGGCCGGTGCCCGGGCCGATCACCAGTGCCGGGCGCGTTGGGTCTGCCTGCCCGGGGCACACCTGGCGCACTTCGCCTTCCTGCAGGCGGGTCATGCCCAACGCCATGGCGGTGAAATCATTGATCAACACCAGCCGCTCGACCTGCAAGGTCTTGCAGAACGCCAGGCGGCTCAGGCGCCAGTGGTTGTTGGTGAAGCGAAACTCGTCGCCCTCGACCGGCCCTGCCACCGCCAGGCACACCGCGGCCAGGCCGCCGCGGGCGATGCCCTGGCCATGCAGATAGGCCTCGATAGCCTGCTCCGGGCTGGTGTAGTCCGCGGTAGCGAAGACTTTTACCTCGTGCAACTGGTTGTCACGCCACAACGCAAAACGGGCGTTGGTGCCGCCGATATCGCCAACCAGCAGGTCCTTCATTTAAGGTTCTCCAGGGCAGAGGTGAAGGCACTGGCGCCCTGCTCTGCCGGGCTGAACGCCATGCGCATGAAGCCGAACAGCTCGCGCCCGCACCCCAGGTCATTGCCCTGGGGCGCCGGCGGCAGGTCGCGGCTGGCCAGTTCTTCGGCCGATACCAGTACCCGCAGCGTGCCTTCGACACCATCAACGCGCACCATATCACCATCGCGCACCCGTGCCAGCGGGCCACCGTCATAGGCTTCGGGGCACACGTGGATCGCCGCCGGGATCTTGCCCGAGGCGCCGGACATGCGCCCGTCGGTAACCAGCGCCACCTTGAAGCCGCGGTCTTGCAGCACGCCCAGGAACGGCGTGAGCTTGTGCAGCTCGGGCATGCCATTGCAGCGGGGGCCCTGGAAGCGCACCACCGCCACGAAATCACACTCCAGCTCACCGGCCTTGAATGCATCGGCCAGCGACTGCTGATCGTGGAACACCCGCGCCGGGGCCTCGACCACCTGGTGCTCGGCAGCTACAGCCGAAACCTTCATCACGCCACGCCCCAGGTTGCCCTCCATTACCCGCAGGCCGCCTTCGGCCGAGAACGGCCGCGCGACCGGGCGCAGGATGCTTTCGTCCAGGCTTTGCAGCGGGCCTTCGCGCCATACCAGCTTGCCATCATCGAGGAACGGCTCCTGGGTGTAACGGCGCAGGCCGTGGCCGGCGACGGTGTTGACGTCTTCGTGCAGCAGGCCGGCATCGAGCAGCTCGCGGATCAGGAAGGCCATGCCGCCAGCGGCCTGGAAGTGGTTGATGTCAGCCTTGCCGTTGGGGTAGACATGCGACAGGGTGGGTACGACCTCGGAGAGGTCGGCCATGTCCTGCCAGGTCAGCTGTATGCCGGCAGCCTGGGCAATTGCCGGGATGTGCAGGGTATGGTTGGTGGAGCCACCCGTGGCGTGCAGGGCAACGATGGAGTTGACCAGCGCCTTCTCGTCGACGATTTCGCCCAGCGGCATGAAGCTGCCACTGGCCTTGGTCATGCGCGTGACCTGTTGCGCGGCCTCGGCGGTGAGCGCATCGCGCAGCGGCGTGTACGGGTTGACGAACGACGCGCCAGGCAGATGCAGGCCCATCACCTCCATCACCAGCTGGTTGGTATTGGCGGTGCCGTAGAAGGTGCAGGTACCCGGGCTGTGGTAGGAATTCATCTCCGACTCCAGCAGCTCCTCGCGGCTGGCCTTGCCTTCGGCATAGCGCTGGCGCACGTCGGCCTTCTGCTTGTTGGAAATGCCGGAAACCATCGGCCCGCCCGGCACGAAAATGGTCGGCAAGTGGCCAAAGCGCAACGCGCCCATCATCAGCCCGGGGACGATCTTGTCGCAAATGCCCAGCATCAGCGCGGCGTCGAACATGTTGTGCGACAGCGCTACCGCAGTGGACATGGCAATCACCTCCCGGCTGGCGATAGCCAGTTCCATGCCCGGCTCACCCTGGGTCACGCCGTCGCACATGGCCGGCACGCCACCGGCGAACTGGCCGACCGAGCCGACCTCGCGCAGGGCCTGCTTGATCTGCTCGGGGAAGTGCAGGTACGGCTGGTGGGCCGACAGCATGTCGTTGTAGGCCGAGACGATGGCCACGTTGGCGGCGTTCATCAGGCGCAGCGTTTGCTTGTCGTCGCTGCCGCAACCGGCCACCCCGTGGGCGAAGTTGGCGCACTGCAGGCTGGCGCGCATGGGCCCGTCACTGGCCGCGCCGCGAATCAGCTGCAGGTAGCGTTCGCGGGTGGCTCGGCTGCGTTCGACCAGCCGCTGGGTGACCTCAAGGATGCGCGGATGCATGTACTGGACTCCAGACTAATTGTAAGGGCGGTTTACCGGGCATTTCCCCTCCAACCGATGGCCGCCTAGGCTCAAGACCAGGAGCCCGCTGCATCGGTAGAGGCATCTTGCCCCACCACTCGTTGTATGTTTAAACAAAATACTGCCACTAAAAAGGCTTGTTTTCTATCTGATAGTGAATAATCTTGTAATTCCAACAACAAAACCGTTTCAGTGAAGCTCCTTTGTGCCACAGGTTTCACTCGGACTGCCAGAGGTACTGCCATGACCCTTCGCATCGCCATCAATGGATTCGGCCGCATCGGCCGCAACGTCCTGCGCGCACTGTATACCCAAGGCTACCGCCAGGACTTGCAGGTCGTCGCCATCAACGACCTGGGCGACAGCGCCATGAACGCCCACCTGCTCAAGTACGACAGCGTGCACGGTACCTTCGACGCCACGGTCGAGGCCGACCACGAAAGCCTCACGGTCAATGGTGACCGTATCGCGGTCAGTGCCATTCGCAACCCGGCCGAACTGCCGTGGAAGGCTGAAGCGATCGATGTGGTGTTCGAATGCACCGGGTTGTTTACCGAGCGGGCCAAGGCAGCTGCCCACCTGGCCGCCGGGGCGGGCAAGGTGATTGTCTCGGCGCCGGCCAAAGGGGCTGATGCCACCG
>NZ_BCBD01000066.1:0-28834 GCF_001320345.1 Pseudomonas sp. NBRC 111127
GCTGGCTTGCCGGCGATGAGGCCGGTACAGGTTTTCTGTACTAGAAAGGAGTCCCCGGTGGACGAATACCAGCAGACCATCCGCGCCCTGTCCGACCGCATCGTCGCGGCGCAAACACCGATTCGGGTGCTGGATGCGGTGAAGTGGGACGACAGCATTCGGCAGGGCTTCCTGCAGGGCAAGGGCAAGGAGCCGCCAGCGGTCGACCGCGCCTATTACCAGTCGCGGCCCCTGTCGTTCGACTCCAGCGCCGTCAAGGCCGAGTTTCAGGGGATCGAGCGCGACATCATTCGCCAGCTAGGCCAGTTCAACCCCGTAGGGCAGATCATGAAGCGCATGTGCCGCGAGTACCGCATGGTAGTGCGCATGCTCGAAGCCCGCGGCACCGAGGAGTTCGGCCTGATCTCCCAGGAGTTGTATGGCGCCGCTTCCGACGCCTTTCATGCCGGTGACCCGACCTTGGCCGACCTCGGCCTGATGCTGTCGGACTACCTGAACAACATCGATGGCCGCGGCGACCTGAAGGACGAACCGAAGAACCTGACCGCCAAGGAGGCTGTCGATACCCTACAGCGGCGCTTGAACACGGTGTTCGGTGAAGCCGAAGGCACCATCCGTGTGTTCGAGTCCGACGGCATTGTCGCTGACGCCGCCGCCGGCGCCGACTACATCAAGGTGCGCGCCGATGCCATGTTCAATGCCCGTGACGTGCGGGCGCTGGAAGTGCACGAAGGGCTGGTGCACGTCGGCACCACGCTCAATGGCCTGAACCAGCCGATCTGCACCTTCCTGGCCAAGGGCCCGCCCTCGTCGACGGTGACCCAGGAAGGCCTGGCCATCCTCATGGAGGTGATTGCCTTTGCCTCCTACCCCAGCCGCCTGCGCAAGCTCACCAACCGCACCCGTGCCATCCACATGGTCGAGGAGGGCGCCGACTTCATGCAGGTGTACGGCTTCTTCCGCGAGCAGGGCTTCGAGATGGGGCAAAGCTACAGCAACGCCAGCCGGGTATTCCGCGGCTCGGTGCCCAACGGCCTGCCATTTACCAAGGACTTGTCCTACCTCAAGGGCTTCATCATGGTTTACAACTACATTCAGTTGGCTGTGAAGAAGGGCAAGCTCGAGCAGATACCGCTGCTGTTCTGTGGCAAGACCACCCTGGAAGACATGCGCACTTTGCGTCAACTGGTCGAGGAGGGGCTGGTCGAGCCGCCGAAGTACTTGCCCGAACAGTTCCGTGACCTCAACGCGCTGTCGGCCTGGATGTGCTTCTCCAACTTCCTCAACCACCTGAGCCTGGATCGCATTGAAGCCGACTACGCGAATATTCTCTAAGTACTGCCGCCCGCTGCTGCTGGGGCTGGTGCTGCTGGCCCTGGGCGGCTGCAGCAGCCTGCTGTTCTACCCCGAGCGCGGGCAGGCGTTCACCCCTGAACGGGCCAAGCTGGGGTACCGTGATGTCACCCTGACCACTGCCGATGGCGTTCGCCTGCACGGCTGGTGGCTGCCGGCCAAGCCCGGTGTCGAGGTCAAGGGTACGGTGCTGCACCTGCACGGCAACGGCGGCAACCTGCCCGGGCACCTGGGTGGGAGCTACTGGCTGCCGGAGCAGGGTTACCAGGTGCTGATGGTCGACTACCGTGGCTATGGCCTGTCTGAGGGCAAACCGAGCCTGCCAGAGGTATACCAGGACATCGCCGCGGCCATGGCCTGGCTGGACCAGGCGCCCGAGGCCAAGGGCAAGCCGTTGGTGTTACTGGGGCAGAGCCTGGGCGGCGCCATGGCGATTCATTACCTGGCAGGCCACCCGGAGCAGCGCCAGCGCTTCGCTGCCCTGGTTTTCGACGGGGTGCCGGCCAGCTACCGGGCGGTGGGGCGCTATGCCCTCAGTACCTCGTGGATGACCTGGCCATTGCAGGTGCCACTGTCGTGGCTGGTGCCCGACGGCGACAGCGCGATCCGCTCGATCGAGCAACTGCGCAGCCCGCCCAAGCTGTTCTTCCAGAGCATCGATGACGACCTGGTGCCGCTGGAAAACGGTATCCGCCTGTATCAGCACGCGCCACCGCCACGGGTGCTGCAACTGACCCGAGGTGGCCATGTGCAGACCTTCGCCGACCCTACATGGCGCCAGGTGATGTTGCGCTTCCTCGATGACCCTAGCCATTTCAACGGCCTGCGGCGGCTCGCCGAAGTGCCTGATTACCCTGACGAGAAGAACACCCAATGAGTGAAGAACGCAACGCCATCCCGCTGATCCTGACGGGTGTGGGCAGCATCATCGTGACGGTGGGCGCCTTGTGGTACTACGGCTACCTGCATTTCGCCAAACCCGAGGATGCCCTGTTGCTGCAGGATTACACCATGCTCAAGACCGTCCCCGGCGAGGATTACAAGGTTTCGCTGGACCCGGCACCGCAAGTGGCGCAGTGCGTGGACGGGGTATTGGTGCTGTTCGATACCCAGCAGAAAGGCCTGACGGGCGTGCTGGTGGACAACCGCAAGCGTGCAGTGCGCTGCATGGGTGAGGAAACGCCGCAGCAGGTACAGTGAGCGGCAGCGAAGCAAAAAAAAGCCCCGCGTCGATCGCGGGGCTTTCTCTGTCAGCTGGCCAGTATTACTGCTTGGCCTGGCTCATGGAGCGTGGCTGCACCGGCTGGTTGTCGTTGGAGATGGTCACCTCCACACGACGGTTCTGTGCACGCCCGGAGTTGCTGGAGTTGTCCGCAACCGGGTACTCCTTGCCGTAGCCTTGGGCCACGATGCGCGCTGGGTCTACGCCGGCGCGCACCAGGGCCATGCGTACGCTGTTGGCGCGGCGCTCGGACAGGCTCTGGTTGTAGCTGGCCGAGCCGACGCTGTCGGTGTAGCCCTCTACGATCACCTTGCGCTCAGGGTTTTCCTGAAGGAACTGGGCCAGTTTGGTGATGTTCGGGTAGGCGTTGCTTTTCAGCTCGGCCTTGTTGAAGTCGAACAGCACGTCACCGAAGGTCACCAGCGTACCGCGGTCGGTCTGCTTGGCGTTCAGACTGTTCTGCAGCTTGGCGATCTGGGCATCGCGGGCATCCAGCTTGGCCTGGGCACGCTGGGCGGCTGCGTTCTTCAGCTCACCCTCGGCAGTACGCAGGGCAATGGTCTGCTTGGCCACTTCGACGCGCTGGTTGGTCAGGTAGGCCAGCTGGTCGACTTTCTTCTCGTCTTCACGGTCCATGTAGGCCTTGTCGGCCTTGTTCAGCCAATCCTGGGCATCCTTGGTTTCCAGCGCGGCGACTTTGCTCGCCTGTGGATCGCTCTGCAGGGCCGAGAAGTTGGTGCGGGCCGCTTCCAGGTTGGCGTTAGGGTCGTGCGAGCACGCAGCAAGACCGACGCTCAGGGCCAGCAGGGCGGGAATCATGACGTAATTGCGCATAGTGTTCATCCTTTGATCGTGTGCGAAGGCTAAGGTTGGCGGGGCAGGGCTCACTGAGCGCTGCGCAGGCCTTCCTCACGTACGTCCTGAACGCCCTGGCGGGCATCCTGCACGGCCTTCTGAGCCTTGGCCGCCTGGGCCTTGCGTTCGGCCAGGCGTGCGTCCCATTCGGCCTGTTCGGCCAGGCGCTTGGCTTCGTCGTACTTCTTGTCGTGCATGGCGATTTCAGCCTGCTTGAACTTGTCTTGCGCGGCTTTCATTTCCACGGCGGCGAACTCGGTGCCGCCAGCGCTGACAGCGGAATTCACGGCGGACTGGGTAACCGCATATTGCTCGGTAGGCGGGTTGCCCGCACAGCCGGCCAGGACCAGGCTACTGCCCAGGGCCAGCGCGGCCAGCTTGAACCCGCGCACATGAGTGGATGACGGTTTGCTAGTGCGGGTTTTCATGGTGGTCAGCTCCATTGGATCACTCCTGATAACGATGTCCGTAGCAGTCCATCGCTCATTCCCTGACAAGTCCGCGCGCTTGGAATCAACGGTGCACAACGGCAGGTGTGCAGGGTTTTAGCGTGATGGCTATTAGCTGTGACTCAGAGTTTTTTTGGATAGTTCCGAAAAATTTCTGACCCGGTGGAGGGTTTTTGCAGAGTGCCCGAGGCAATTGAAGCGGATGGCGGACGGCGCGGCCAATGTTCGTCTCGGCGCATGTGCTGCCCGAGATCGGGCGCCGCGCGGGCGGCGCCTGATCACTCAAGGCTGCGTAAGGCCTACGCCCCTGGCTCTTCACTGCCCTCGGTGGTAAGGCTGTGCAGATGCTGCTTCGACAGCGACAAAAACCGCGGTGTCGGCCCCACATCTTCATACATCGGGTCACCTTCTTCATCGGTGGCGATGACCTGGCGACCCGGCACATAGGGAAAACTGGCTTCCACTTCTTCAAGCGCGGCCGCGACCAGTTCGCCGAGCAGTTCCTCGGCGGTACGTTTGGGGTACATGTCGATCAGCGCGGCCAGGCGCGCTTCGGACTCCAGGTCCAGATGCAGGACATGGCCGGTACGGCTCAAGGTGCCGGCGGCATTCTGTTCCCAGTGCTGGGCGAGTTCACGGATTTTCATGATGACCTCTGGTTACGCCTCGAAGGCTGCATGGCATGTGAGTGCTCAACCTTCACTTTAGTTTGCTTTGGCCGATCCCTGCTTGCCATCGCTGCTTGGCTGGGGGCACTCTTGGGTGAATGTCACCGCCTCAATGTGGGAGCGGGCATGCCCGCGAACACCGGCGAAGCCGGTGCCAGCCACCGCGTTGGATTTTTCGCGGGCATGCCCGCCCCCCAGGAAGGGCGTGTAGCCTGGAAGGGATGCAACGGAGAGAGGGGCCAATGACCGATATCGATGTGCGCTTGCGTGAAGATGTGCATGTGTTGGGTGAACTGCTGGGCGAAACCATCCGCCAACAGCATGGCGATGCATTCCTGCAGAAGATCGAAGCCATTCGCCACAGCGCCAAGGCCGACCGTCGCGGCCCCGGGGAGCAACTGAGTTCGACCCTGGCAGATCTTGCCGAAGAAGACCTGCTACCCGTGGCCAGGGCCTTCAACCAGTTCCTTAACCTGGCCAACATGGCCGAGCAGTACCAGTTGATCCGCCGCCGCGATGCCGACCAGCCCGAGCCGTTCGAAGCGCGGGTTTTGCCCGAGTTGCTGGCGCGGCTGAAGCAGGCCGGGCACAGCAACGATGCCCTGGCCCGGCAGCTGGCCAAGCTGGATATCCAGCTGGTGCTCACCGCGCACCCCACCGAAGTGGCGCGGCGCACGCTGATTCAAAAGTACGATGCCATTGCCGGCCAACTGGCTGCCCAGGACCACCGCGACCTTACCCCGGCAGAGCGCGAGCACGTGCGCGAACGCCTGCGCCGGTTGATCGCCGAGGCCTGGCACACCGAGGAAATCCGACGCACCCGGCCAACCCCGGTCGACGAGGCCAAGTGGGGCTTCGCCGTGATCGAGCATTCGTTATGGCACGCGATCCCCAGCCACCTGCGCAAGGTCGACAAGGCCTTGTTGGACGCTACCGGGCTGCGCCTGCCGCTGGAGGCCGCCCCTATCCGCTTTGCCTCGTGGATGGGCGGGGACCGCGACGGCAACCCCAACGTGACCGCCGTGGTGACCCGCGAGGTGCTGCTGCTGGCCCGCTGGATGGCTGCCGACCTGTTCCTGCGCGACATCGATGCGTTGGCCGCCGAGTTGTCCATGCAGCAGGCCAACGCCGCCCTGCGCCAGCAGGCCGGCGACAGCGCTGAACCCTACCGGGCGGTGCTCAAGCAGTTGCGCGACCGCTTGCGCGCAACGCGTGCCTGGGCGCACTCGGCGTTGAACAGCAGCCAGTCGCCCAGCGCCGAGGTGCTGGTCGACAATCGTGACCTGATTGCCCCACTGGAACTGTGCTACCAGTCCCTGCATGAGTGCGGCATGGGCGTTATCGCCGAGGGGCCGCTGCTGGACTGCTTGCGCCGCGCGGTCACATTCGGCCTGTTCCTTGGCCGGCTCGACGTGCGCCAGGACGCGGCCCGGCACCGTGACGCCCTGACCGAAATCACCGATTACCTGGGCCTGGGCCGCTACGCCGACTGGGATGAAGAGCAGCGCATCGAATTCCTCCAAGCTGAGCTGAAAAACCGCCGGCCGCTGCTGCCGGCACACTTCAAGCCGCAGGCGGATACGGCCGAGGTGCTGGCCACCTGCCGCGTAGTGGCGGGTGCACCTGCTGCCTCGTTGGGCTCTTACGTCATCTCCATGGCCGGGGCTGCCTCGGATGTGTTGGCGGTACAACTGCTGCTCAAGGAAGCTGGCCTGACCCGGCCGATGCGCGTGGTGCCATTGTTCGAAACCCTCGCCGACCTGGACAACGCCGGGCCGGTGATGCAGCGCCTGCTGGGCCTGCCAGGTTACCGTGCAGGGCTGCGCGGCCCGCAGGAGGTCATGATCGGCTACTCCGACTCCGCCAAGGACGCCGGGACCACGGCAGCGGCCTGGGCGCAGTACCGTGCCCAGGAAAACCTGGTGCGTATCTGTGCCGAGCATCAGGTCGAACTGCTGCTGTTCCATGGCCGCGGCGGCACTGTGGGCCGTGGCGGTGGGCCTGCCCATGCGGCGATCCTGTCGCAGCCACCGGGCTCGGTGGCCGGGCGTTTCCGTACCACCGAGCAGGGCGAGATGATCCGCTTCAAGTTCGGTTTGCCGGGCATTGCCGAGCAAAACCTCAACCTGTACCTGGCTGCCGTACTCGAAGCCACGCTGTTGCCACCGCCGCCGCCGCAGCCGGCCTGGCGCGAAGTCATGGACCAGCTGGCCGCCGATGGCGTCAAGGCGTACCGCAGTGTGGTGCGGGACAACCCGGACTTCGTCGAGTATTTCCGCCAGTCGACGCCGGAACAGGAACTGGGGCGCCTGCCACTGGGCAGCCGCCCGGCGAAACGCCGCGCCGGTGGCATCGAAAGCCTGCGGGCCATCCCATGGATCTTCGGCTGGACCCAGACGCGGCTGATGCTGCCGGCCTGGCTGGGCTGGGAAACCGCGCTGAGCAATGCCCTGGCGCGTGGCCAAGGCGAACTGCTGGCGCAGATGCGCGAACACTGGCCGTTCTTCCGCACCCGTATCGACATGCTGGAAATGGTACTGGCCAAGGCGGATGCGCAAATTGCCGAGGCCTACGACGAACGTCTGGTGCAACCGCAGTTGCTGCCTTTGGGGGCGCACCTGCGCGACCTATTGTCGCAGTCTTGCCAGATAGTGCTTGGCCTTACCGGGCAGCCGGTGCTACTCGCGCACAGCCCCGAGACACTGGAATTCATCAGCTTGCGTAACACCTACCTGGACCCGCTGCACCGCCTGCAGGCCGAATTGCTGGCGCGCTCGCGCAGCCGCGAAGCCGCTCTGGACAGCCCATTGGAGCAGGCCTTGCTGGTGACGGTGGCGGGCATCGCCGCCGGCTTGCGCAACACCGGTTGAGCGCAGGGCCGTGTGCGGCAGTCGGCATGCCGTAACGGCTGTACGGCAGCAGCGAAAGGGTGGTTGCGCCGGGCGCAACCACCTGCTTGCTTGGTCGCAAGTGGCGCATTCCTGCAACTTTGGGACGCTTGTCTGGCTGCCGGGCGCTGTGTATCTTGAGCAGCCCTCTGACCGAATTATGGTCATACCCGATTTTCCGGACTTGGCCCTGGTCGCCGAATCCATTGAAGTTCATAAAAAAATTTGAGGAGCACAAGATGCGCGTTATTCTGCTGGGAGCTCCCGGGGCCGGTAAAGGTACTCAGGCAAAGTTCATCACCGAAAAGTTCGGTATCCCCCAAATTTCCACCGGTGACATGCTGCGTGCTGCCGTCAAGGCCGGCACCCCGCTGGGCCTGGAATTGAAGAAAGTCATGGATGCCGGCCAGCTGGTGTCCGACGAGCTGATCATCAGCCTGGTCAAGGAGCGCATCGCCCAGCCGGATTGCGCCAACGGCTGCCTGTTCGACGGCTTCCCACGGACCATTCCACAGGCCGAAGCCATGGTTGCGGCCGGTGTCGATATCGACGCCGTGGTTGAAATTGCCGTGGACGATGAAGAAATCGTGGGTCGCATGGCAGGTCGCCGTGTGCACCTGGCCTCGGGCCGTACCTACCACATTCAGTACAACCCGCCGAAAGTGGAAGGCAAGGACGACGTCACTGGTGAAGACCTGATCCAGCGCGACGACGACAAGGAAGAAACCGTTCGCCATCGCCTGTCGGTCTACCACAGCCAGACCAAGCCGCTGGTGGACTTCTACCAGAAGCTGTCGGCGGCCAATGCTGGCAAGCCGAAGTACAGCCACATCGAAGGCGTAGGCTCGGTTGAAGCCATCACTGCCAAGGTCCTGGCAGCCCTGAGCTGATCCGATACAGCATGCACCGTCAACGGCCCGCTTGCGGGCCGTTGTTGTTTCTGGCTTTAGCTATGCGGTCCCAGTAGGAGCGGCCTTGTGTCGCGATGGGGCGCGCAGCGGCTCCGGCGATTTCTGCGGCGAAGCTCACTCTGCGGCGAAGCTGAAATTGTGGGGCCGCTGCGCGCCCCATCGCGACACAAGGCCGCTCCTACTGGGACCGTGTCAAGTGGCCATACAGCGGCCCCGTGGGGACACAACGGCGCAGCTGCTCTATAATGCCGCTCTTTTTCTTCGCACCTGGATACCCGTTCGATGACCACCCTGTTGGCCCTGGATACCGCCACCGAAGCCTGTTCCGTTGCGCTGCTGCATAACGGCAAGGTAACCAGCCATTACGAGGTGATCCCGCGCATGCATGCCCAGAAGCTGCTGCCGATGATCAAGCAGTTGCTGTCCGATTCCGGCGTGGCACTGAACGCGCTCGATGCCATCGCCTTTGGCCGGGGCCCGGGTGCGTTCACCGGTGTGCGTATCGCCATCGGTGTGGTCCAGGGGCTGGCGTTCGCCCTAGAGCGCCCGGTGCTGCCGGTCTCCAACCTTGCCGCGCTGGCCCAGGGCGCGTTGCGCGAACAGGGCGTGCAGCAGGTCGCCGCGGCCATCGATGCGCGTATGGACGAGGTGTACTGGGGGTGCTACCAGGCCACGGCGGGGGAAATGCGCCTGGTCGGCAGGGAGGCCGTGTTGCCACCCGAGCAGGTGGCGCTGCCGTTAGAGAGTACCGGTGCCTGGTTCGGTGCCGGCACGGGTTGGGGTTATGCCGAACGTCTGGCAGTGAAAGTCGCGGCCAGCGATGCCCAGGCCCTGCCCAGCGCTGTGGACGTACTGGCCCTGGCCGGTTTTGCCTGGGCGCGTGGCGAGGCAGTTACCGCCGAACAGGCGCAGCCGGTGTATCTGCGCGACAATGTAGCTACCCCGAAGCAGCAATGACTGCTGTCCGTCGGTTATTGCCGATCACACTAAAACCTTTTGCGCAATCTGTGGTCCAGTTATCAATGAAGCATTAGCGACGCAGCTCTGATGCTGCTAAATTGCCATCATTGATCCCGAGTGCTCATGCCATGCGTATCGATGGTTTCTCATCGCAGTACCCGATCAAGCGCACGCCGCGCAAGGCCGCGGTGCGCGAGGATGCGGTCGATGATGCAGAGGTCGTCGATGACCTTGAAGCCGCGCAACCTGAGCCCGCCGCTCGCCGCCTTGGCGCTGGTCTGCCAGCCCGCCAGCAGGACATGGTATTCCCTCGCGCCCGTGACCGGCGTACCGCCAATGCCTTGGCCAGTTACCTGAGCACCGCCGGTTTTACCGACTGGGACATGGAAGTACTAGGGCTCGACCTGTACATTTGATGGATGAGTCCATCAGCACTGCCTTACTTTCTCGGTTGCCCGTCATGGAGTGAAAACGCCTGGCGCGACTACCTGTACCCCGCCGACGCCAGCAGCGGCCAGATGCTGGGGTTCTATAGCCAGGTGTTCAACGCGGTAGAGGGCAACACCACCTTCTACGCCCGGCCTGCTCCTGGCACCCTTGCCCGCTGGGCACAGGTAATGCCAGAGCATTTCCGGTTCACCGCCAAGTTCCCCCGCGACATCAGCCATGCCGGTGACCTGCGCGACCAGCTGGAGCCTGCCTTCGATTTCACCCGGTTGATGGCGCCATTGGGCAGGCGAGTGTCCCCCTACTGGTTGCAATTGCCGGCCCAGTTCGGCCCTGCGCGCCTGGGCGAGCTGTGCCATTTTCTGGATGAGCTGGCGGTGCCTGTGGCAGTTGAAGTGCGTAACCAGGCGTTTTTCGCCAAAGGTGAAGAAGAGCGCATGCTCAACCGGGTGCTGCACGAGCGCGGCGTCGAGCGTATCTGCCTCGACCCGCGCGCGCTGTTCAGCTGCACTTCGCGTGACCCTGCCGTGCTGCATGCGCAGTCGAAAAAGCCCAAGGTGCCTCCGCGCCCGGCCGCCTTTACCCAGCACCCGCAGGTCCGCTTCATCGGCCACCCGGAACTGCAAGCCAACGACGTGTTTCTCACCCCGTGGGTAGACAAGGTGGCCAGCTGGATCGAAGAAGGCCGCAGCCCCTATATCTTCCTGCATACCTCGGACAACCGCCTGGCGGCGGCACTTGCCCGGCATTTTCACCAGCGCCTGATGCTGCGTTTGCCTGGCCTTGCCGCGCTGCCGGAATTGCCGCGCGCACCCGAGGTCGAACAACTGGGGCTACTGTGACCCTTCCCTGACTGCCGGAGGTTCCACCATGGATGTGCAAACCCTGCGAGCCGAAGCCTTCAAGGCCTTGCACCAGCGTGACGGTGCATTCGTCATCCCCAACCCGTGGGATGCCGGGTCGGCCAGGCTGTTGGCGAGCCTGGGCTTCGAAGCGCTGGCCACTACCAGCGCCGGCCTGGCCTTCAGCCTGGGCCGCCCGGATGCCGAAGGGGCCCTGAGCCTGGACGACACATTGGACAACGCCGGTGAAATCGTCGACGCCACCGCGTTGCCGGTGGCTGCCGACCTGGAAAACGGCTTCGGCGACCTGCCCGAGGACTGCGCGCAGACCATTCTGCGTGCCGCCGAGGTTGGCCTGGTGGGTGGGTCTATCGAGGACGCCAGCGGCCGCCATGATGCGCCCATTTATGATATCGGCCTGGCGGTGGAGCGTGTACGCGCCGCAGTGCAGGCTGCCCGGAGCCTGCCGTTCCCGTTCACCCTGTGCGCCCGTGCAGAAAACCTGCTGCGCGGGCGCATGGACCTGGACGACACCATCCTGCGCCTTCAGGCCTACGCCGAAGCGGGGGCCGATGTGCTGTATGCGCCTGGCCTGCGAACGGTGGAGGAAGTGCGCGCGGTGGTGCAGGCCGTGGCCCCGCGGCCGGTCAACGTGCTGATGGGCATGGCCGGCGTGGCGTTGAGCGTCAACCAGTTGCAGGACCTTGGCGTGCGCCGCATCAGCCTTGGCTCGTCGCTGGCCCGCGCGGCCCTGGGTGCGTTGCAGCGGGCCGCACTGGAAGTCCATGACCAGGGCACCTTCGGCTACGCAGACCAGGCTTTGCCGTTCGCTCAGCTCAACGACCTGTTCCGCCGTTGATGCGGGCCCTGACGCTGCTGGCCGGCCTGCTGTTTTTGGCCGTGCTTGCCTGGCAACAGGGCTGGCGCCTGCCCGCGCCGTGGAACCCCTGGGCGCCGTTGGATGTGCGCCAACCACCCAATTGGCTGACCCCCTACAAGCTGTCGCGGCTGCGGGATGACCCCGCGCTGTGCCGCCAGGCACTGGCCACCAGCCAACTGCGCTACCGGGCACAGGCCGACAGCCCGGCCTCGGCCAACTGCCCGCTGGAAAATGTGTGGCGTATCGAAGCCGGCAAGGCGCGCCTGAGCAGCAGCTTTCTGGCCAGTTGCCCACTGGCGGTGGCGTATGCGCTGTTCGAACACCACGCGTTGCAGCCTGTCGCGCAGCGGGTGTTGGGCCAGCCGGTGACCCAGGTCGACCATTTGGGCAGCTTTGCCTGCCGCAATGTCTACCACCGCAAGCAGGGCCGCCTGAGCCAGCACGCCACGGCCAACGCCCTGGACATCAGCGGCTTTCGCCTGCAGGACGGTCAGCGCATCGTTCTGGCGCGTGACTGGCAGGCGGGTGGGGCCAAGGCGCAATTCCTGCGCGAGGTGCAGCAGGCTGCCTGCCAAAGCTTCAGCACTGTGTTGGGGCCCGACTACAACGCCGCGCACCACAATCACTTCCACCTGAACATGGGCCGCTGGCAGGTCTGCCGCTAAGGTCAGGCGGAGGCGCGCACGTTGTTCAGCACCACCGGGCGCGCCCAGTGGAGGTCGAACGCCAGGTCGGTCTGCTGCTTGCTCAGCGTGGCATCGTCGAACGGTTCGGCGGCGGGTGGCAACAAGTCGCTTTCCAGTTCGGCGATGGGCAGGAACAGCGGGCGTGGGCTAGGGCCCGGTCCGGGCTCGGGCAGCGGCTGACCCTGGCTCATTACCACCGGGCGCAGCCAGCTGTTGTTGATGTCCAGCTGGCGCTGCTGCTCGATCAGTTCCATGGCGCTGAAAGGCTCGGGGGCCGGCGGCAGGAGGCTGGCTTCCAGCTCGGCCTTGGGCAGAAACAGCGGCTCGGGTGGGACTACGCGGGTATCCTGCACCGGGCAGGCGCGCTGGGCGTCGATCATGGCCAGCGCGCGGGCGCCGCCGATCGGTTCGCCGCTGTCCTGGTCGTACTGCACGAACGACTGGCTGATGCTGTCTACCGGCTCTTCCTGGCGCTCGGCCATGGCCCGGGCGAAAAAATCCTGCCACAGGTGGCTGACGCCCCCGAGTGCCTGGGTGTTGTGCTGACTGTAGTTGCCGACAGGCGACAAATAGGTCAAGCCGATGGGAAGAGTATCTGACATGGCAGTCGCGCGCGTTGTGCTCTGGCAGAATAGCGGGATATTGCCTGTATCGGCCGTGGCGGCCGATACCTTAACGGCTGGGTTCAATTTCTAGGTGTTGAAGATGGAAGAGCAGGGCGCAAGTATCCGGGTCGAGGCGCTAACGGCCGAATTCGCAGCGCAGGCCGCTGCATGGGCCGAGCGCCTGGCGCTGCCGTTGCAGGACGATGAGGCCGGGTTTGCCGTGCAGGTGGGCGTTGATGGCTTGCAGATCCAGCAATTGGGCCCGCAGGCACCGGGGCCGGTACGGGTAGACTTTGTCGAAGGGCAGGCCGCGCACCGGCGCCAGTTTGGCGGTGGTAACGGGCAGATGATCGCCAAGGCCGTGGGCATCGCCCAAGGCGTGCGACCGCAGGTGCTGGATGCCACGGCGGGGCTGGGCAAGGACGCGTTCGTGCTGGCCAGCCTGGGCTGCCAGATGACCTTGATCGAACGCCAGCCGCTGATAGCCGCGCTGCTGGAAGATGGCCTGGCGCGCGCCCGGCTGGATGAAGAAGTGGGGCCGATTGTCGGGCGCATGCGCCTGTTGACCGGCAACGCCATCGAGCGCATGCGCGCCTGGGAAGGCGAGGCGCCGCAGGTGATCTACCTCGACCCGATGTTCCCGCATCGCGACAAAAGTGCTTTGGTGAAGAAGGAGATGCGTGTGTTCCGGCCCTTGGTCGGTGACGACCTGGATGCCCCGGCCCTGCTCGAAGCCGCCCTGGCGCTGGCCAGCCACCGGGTGGTGGTGAAGCGCCCACGCAAGGCGCCGATCATTGACGGGCCGAAACCGAGCCATAGCCTTGAGGGCAAGTCGAGCCGGTACGACATCTACCCGAAGAAAGCGCTTAAAGCCTGACCTTCTCCTATCTGACCGGCTAGCGCGGTCGAGGTGGGAGCGGGCGAGCCCGCGAAGCAGGCACCGCAGTGGTTGGCACGGGCTGCGCCCGTGTTCGCGGGCCTGCCCGCTCCCACAGGCATTGAGCGAGATTCAGCATTCGAGACAACAGGGCTGCCGCCAAATGCCCGTGTCTGCTTCACGGCTGAAACGCCCGCAAGAACACCCCAACCACCTCGCGCACATGCGCTTCTGCCTCATCACCTTCCAGCGGCCCTGCACAGCCGAGCAATAGCCGGTAATCCGGGGCCCCCTTGACCAGGCAGAAGAAGTGCTCCGCTGCCCGCAGCGGGTTGTCGATACGCAGCAGCCCACGCTCATCCGCCTCGCGCAGCAGCGCTTCCATCCCGGCCAGCACACGCTTGGGCCCGGCCTCGTAGAAGTACTCGCCAAAGCTTGCATCCAGGCTGCCCTGGGCCATGATCAGGCGGCTGAGCTTGACCGCTTCGTCACTGCTGATCAGCGCCTGGAAACCACGGGCGATGTTCAGCAGCACGTCTTCGACCTGCGCACCCGCGGGGTACTCGAACAACAGGTCCGGCAGTTGAGTCTGGCAGGTGGCCATTACCGCTGCACAGAACAGCGTCTGCTTGTCGGTGAAGTGGCTGTACACGGTGAGCTTAGAAACACCTGCCGCCGCAGCGACCGCATCCATGCTGGTGTTGGCGTAGCCAAGGCTTAAGAACAGCGACTTGGCAGCTTCGAGAATCGCCTCGCGCTTGGCCAGGTCCTTGGGCCGGCCTGGGCCGATGGGTGCGTCGTTGGACATTGTGGTCTGCATGTGGTTGATCAAGCTCCCATATTACCGGCTGGAGCGGTTTCCAGCAGTGATCGTAGCCATCGTCAGGCGATTTCTTATCGACGCTGGCTTCTCGGCAGCAGTTCCCTGACTTAATATACCCGCCAGTACAAATATTCGAAGTACCCTCTGCGAAAGGATTCATCATGTTGCGCCAGGCCTTGTCCATCGCGTTGCCCGCCGCCGTCGCCGTGCTTCTGGCGGCGTGCGAACAGGAAGCCGCCGCCCCTGCCGCCCCGCGCCCGGCGTTGGTGGTGCAGCCGCAGCCAGCCGAAGCGGGGGCCGCCAGTTACCCCGGCGAGGTGCGTGCGCGCTTCGAGCCGGAACTGGCGTTCCGTATTGCCGGCAAGGTCAGCAAGCGGCTGGTCGAAGAAGGGCAGCGGGTCAAGGCCGAGCAACCGCTGGCCGAGCTGGACCCGCAGGACGTACGCCTGCAACTGGAAGCTAACCGCGCACAACTGGCCGCCGCCGAAGCCAACCTGGCACTGGTGCGCACCGAGCGTGATCGCTACCAGAAGCTGCTGGACCGGCAGATGGTCAGCCATTCTCAATATGACAATGCCGAAAACCTCTACCGTGCCGGCCTGGCCCGCCTGAAGCAGGCCAAGGCGCAGTTCGACGTGGCCGGGAACCAGGCAGCCTATGCCGTATTGCGTGCGCCCCAGGCCGGGGTGATTGCCAAGCGCCAGGTGGAAGTGGGCCAGGTGGTTGCCGCTGGGCAAACCGCCTTCACCCTCGCCGCCGATGGTGAGCGCGAGGTGGCCATCGCCCTGCCGGAGCAGCAGTTCGCCCGGGTCGCCATCGGCCAACCGGTGAGTGTGGAGCTGTGGTCGCACCCGCAGGCGCGCTTCCAGGGGCGCATCCGCGAGCTGTCACCCGCGGCCGATCCGCGCTCGCGCACCTTCGCCGCCCGCATCGCCTTCACCACGTCGGCTGCCCCGGCCGAACTGGGCCAGAGCGCCCGGGTATTCATTGCTACCGAAGGCCTGATCCCATTGTCTGTACCGCTGTCGGCGGTCACCGCCGAAGACGGCCAGGCCTATGTCTGGCGGGTGAACAAGGACAGCCGCCTGGAGCGGGCCGTGGTGCGCCTGGGTGCGTACGGCAACGATAGCGTGCCCGTGCTCGAAGGGCTGGCCGCCGATGACTGGGTGGTGGCCGCCGGTGGTCATGTATTGCGTGAGGGGCAGCAGGTACGCCCCGTCGACCGCAGCAACCGCGTAGTGAACCTGACGGCCAAGGAGTAAGTCCCGATGGGTTTCAACCTTTCTGCCTGGGCGCTGCGCAACCGCCAGATCGTCCTGTTCCTGATGATCCTGCTGGCGGCCATTGGCGCCATGTCCTACACCAAGCTGGGCCAGAGCGAAGACCCGCCGTTCACCTTCAAGGCTATGGTCATTCGTACCCTGTGGCCCGGTGCCACGGCCGAGGAAGTGTCGCGGCAGGTGACCGAGCGCATCGAGAAAAAGCTGATGGAAACCGGTGAGTACGAGCGGATTGTCTCGTTTTCCCGGCCTGGCGAATCGCAGGTCACGTTCATGGCCCGCGACTCGCTGCACTCCAAGGACATTCCCGAGCTGTGGTATCAGATCCGCAAGAAGGTCGCGGACATTCGCCATACCTTGCCGCCAGAAATCCAGGGCCCCTTCTTCAACGACGAATTCGGCACTACCTTCGGCAATATCTATGCGCTGACCGGCAAGGGCTTCGACTACGCCGTGCTCAAGGACTATGCCGACCGGATCCAGATCCAGCTGCAGCGGGTCAAGGACGTGGGCAAGGTCGAGCTGATCGGCTTGCAGGACGAGAAAGTCTGGATCGAACTGTCCAACCTCAAGCTGGCCACCCTGGGGGTGCCGCTGCAAGCGGTGCAGAATGCCCTGCGCGAACAGAATGCAGTCAGCACCGCCGGCTTCTTCGAAACCCCCAGCGAGCGCCTGCAACTGCGGGTAAGCGGTCGCTTCGACAGCGTCGAGCAGATTCGCCAGTTCCCGATTCGGGTGGGCGACCGCACCTTCCGCATTGGCGATGTCGCCGAAGTGTACCGTGGCTTCAATGACCCACCCGCACCGCGCATGCGCTTCATGGGCGAAGAGGCCATTGGCCTGGCGGTGTCGATGAAGGATGGCGGCGACATCCTGGTGCTGGGCAAGGCGCTGGAAAGCGAGTTCGAACGCCTGGCGCACAACCTGCCGGCCGGCATGGAGTTGCGCAAGGTCTCGGACCAGCCCGCGGCGGTCAAGGCCGGTGTGGGCGAGTTCGTGCAGGTGCTGGCCGAGGCGCTGGTCATCGTGCTGCTGGTCAGCTTCTTCTCCCTGGGCCTGCGGACCGGCCTGGTGGTGGCGCTGGCCATCCCCCTGGTGCTGGCCATGACCTTCGCGGCCATGCATTACTTTGGCATCGGCCTGCACAAGATTTCGCTGGGGGCGCTGGTACTGGCCCTGGGCTTGCTGGTAGACGATGCGATCATTGCCGTGGAAATGATGGCGATCAAGATGGAGCAGGGCTACGACCGCCTCAAGGCGGCCAGTTACGCCTGGAGCAGCACGGCCTTCCCGATGCTTACCGGCACCCTGATCACCGCAGCGGGCTTCTTGCCCATCGCTACGGCGGCCTCCAGCACCGGCGAATACACCCGCTCGATCTTCCAGGTGGTGACCATTGCCTTGCTGGCATCGTGGCTGGTCGCCGTGGTGTTCGTGCCTTACCTGGGCGAGCGCCTGTTGCCCGACCTGGCCCGGCTGCACGCCGCCCGTCATGGCCAGGCGCCAGACCCTTATGCCACGCCGTTCTACCAGCGTGTGCGGCGGGTTGTGGCGTGGTGTGTACGGCGCCGCAAGACGGTGATCCTGCTGACCATCGCGGCCTTCATCGGCAGCCTCCTGCTGTTCCGCTTCGTGCCCCAGCAGTTCTTCCCGGCGTCTGGGCGCCCGGAACTGATGGTCGACCTGAAGCTGGCCGAAGGTGCATCGCTGGCCAATACCGCCGAGCGCGTCAAGCAATTGGAGGCGCTGCTCGCGCAGCAGGATGGCATCGACAACTATGTGGCCTACGTGGGCACCGGTTCGCCGCGCTTCTACTTGCCACTGGACCAGCAGCTGCCGGCCGCCAGCTTCGCCCAGTTCGTGGTGCTGGCCAAGTCGATGCACGACCGCGAGCGCCTGCGCAGCTGGCTGATTGCCACGGTGGACCAGCAGTTCCCCGAGTTGCGCGCCCGGGTCACCCGCCTGGAAAACGGCCCGCCCGTGGGTTACCCGGTGCAGTTCCGGGTCACGGGCGAGCATATCGAGAAGGCGCGGGCACTGGCCCGTGAAGTGGCCGCCAAGGTGCGCGAGAACCCACATGTGGTGAATGTGCACCTGGACTGGGAGGAACCGAGCAAGGCGGTGTTTCTGAGCATCGACCAGGACCGTGCCCGTGCGCTGGGCGTGAGCACCGCGCACCTGGCGAGTTTCCTGCAAAGTTCGCTGACCGGCACCACCGCCAGCCAGTACCGCGAAGACAACGAGCTGATCGAGATACTGCTGCGCGGTACGCTGCAGGAGCGCAGCGAGCTGGGCAACCTGGGCAGCCTGGCGTTGCCGACCGACAACGGCCAGAGCGTGGCGCTGTCGCAGGTCGCGACCCTGGAGTATGGCTTTGAGGAGGGCATCATCTGGCACCGTAACCGCTTACCGACGGTGACTGTGCGGGCAGACATCTACGACAAGGCGCAACCTGCGACACTGGTGAAGCAGATTCTGCCTTCTTTGCAGGGCATCCGCGCCAAGCTGCCCGACGGTTACCTGTTGGAAGTGGGCGGCACGGTGGAAGATGCCGAGCGCGGGCAGAAATCGGTGAACGCTGGCATGCCGCTGTTCATCGTGGTGGTGTTGAGCTTGCTGATGATCCAGCTGCGCAGCTTCTCGCGCACGCTGATGGTGTTCCTGACCGCGCCACTGGGGTTGATCGGCGTGACCCTGTTCCTGCTGGTGTTCCGCCAGCCGTTCGGCTTTGTCGCCATGCTCGGCACCATTGCCCTGGCGGGGATGATCATGCGCAATTCGGTGATTCTGGTTGACCAGATCGAGCAGGACATTGCGGCAGGGATGGACCGCTGGCAAGCGATCATCGAGGCCACGGTGCGGCGCTTCCGGCCTATCGTGCTGACCGCGCTGGCCGCGGTGCTGGCCATGATCCCGCTGTCGCGTAGCGTGTTCTACGGGCCGATGGCGGTCGCGATCATGGGTGGCCTGATCGTGGCCACGGTGCTGACGTTGTTGTTCCTGCCGGCGTTGTACGCGGCCTGGTTCAGGGTAAAGCAGCGTTGAAGACCCAGGCGCGAGCGTGCAGGCAGCTTGCGCCCTGGGTGTTGAAGGCGCCGGCCCTTACCAGCTCAGGCAGCTGTTGGTGCGGCCTTTGCACGGGCCATGGCCGCTGACGGCGGCGGGTGCAATGCGGGCCTGGTCCTGAGCGACGAAAGTCTCTTTCCAGGCCAGGCGCTTGCCGTGCGGGTTACCGTTGGTGGCCTGGTAGCGCAGGCTCACCTGGTAAGCATGGCCTTCCTTGAGCGTTGCCCCATCGATCATGAAACTGAAGGTCTGGGGCAGCGCCAATTCGCCTTGCTGCTCGATGGTCAGCACGGGCTGCAGGACGGAACTGCCTTTGGCAGCGCCGAAGCCCTCCAGCTTTTCACTCAGGACCAATACGTAACCCGCCGAAGCGTCCGGTGTTATCCGGTCTTGGCTTTCGCAGTCGATGAATATCTGGAAATGTGGGGTGGAGGGCATAGCGGAAACTCCTCGTCGAAAAGAGCCGCCATCCTGCACCCTGCTGTTGGCCGAGGGAGCGGGGAAAGGCGGTACAGGCAAAACGACGCAGAGGCAGCGGCCGCGCGGGTTCACGCAGACCGCTGCTGTGGCACCACGCGTTATCAGAGCGTGCCGAAGACCTTCTTGGCCAGGCTGGTAGCTGCGGCGGCCGGGTTCTGGCGAATGTTCTGCTCTTGCTTGCCGATCATCTCGAACAGGCCGTCCAGCGCCTTCTCGGTCACGTAGTTCTCGATGTTGGCGTCATCCTTGACCAGCCCCAGGCCTTTGGCCTGCGCGGCGAAGGCGTTGTACTGCTGAGCCACGCCAACCTGGTCGGTGGCCTGCTTGACGACCGGCAGGAACTTGGCCCGAATCTGCTCGCGGCTGCTCTTGTTCAGGTACTGGGTGGCGGAGTCGTCACCGCCGCTGAGAATGCCCTTGGCGTCGGTCACGCTCATGTTCTTCACGGCGTCTACCAGAATCGCCTGAGCCTGCGGCACGGCCTTTTCGGCGGCCTTGTTCATGCTGGCTTCCAGGGCTTCGACCTGTTCGCCCTTGCCGAACATCTTCATCGCTTTGGCGGCCTTGCCCAGGTTGCCCGGCAGTTCGATACGCACGTCCGGGTTGTTGCTGAAGCCGCCTGGGGTGCTGAGCTGCTTGACCGCCAGTTGCGCGCCTTGAGTGAGGGCATCTTTCAGGCCGCCGGTGGCGTCCTTCTGGCTCAGGTCGCCCAGCGACAGGGCCAGCGCGCTGGCCGACAGCAGCAGGCCGGCACACAGGGTGGTGAAGCGCAGGGAAGTGCGGATCATGAAGCGTTCCTTGTAAACAGATGAATACGGGTATCAGCGAACCTGGTCGAGCTTGACGCGCACGGGTTGCGGGTCGGAGCCGTCGAGCAGCACGCCATGGTGTTCGGTATTGATGAACAGCAGTTTGCCGCCCAGCTCGATGCGCGCGCTCAGCGCATAGCGGTGGCCGGGTTTGACCTGGCGCGGATCGTAGGTGAGGTGGAACGGCAGCGGCACGTTGCCTTTGACCGGGCCGGCCTGGCGGGCCAGGGTCACGGCCGGGGCGTCCATCAACGACACGTCCTGCAGTTCGACGCTCAGCGTGGCGGCCGGGGGCAGGGCAATGCGCTGCAGGTAGAAGACTTCGCCATCCAGGCTGGCCTGGGCGGGCGGGGTTTGGCTGGAGCAGGCTGCGAGCAGGGATGCGCAACACAGCATAAAGAGCTTTTTCATGGAATCTCCGTTGTCCTTGGAGCCGGCTTGTGGCCAACCCCAGGGACTTTAGCGGATTTTCCCTAATCAATCATGGAGCACGACCGGGGGCGTCGCCACGTTATCGACTACCACGCGTTCGGTGCCAGACAAGGTGTGAGGGTTTACGGCGTGATGGGTGGTGTTGATGAACTGCAGTAGCCCGTTCTGCTCGATGCGCACGGCCAGCACGTAGCTGCCGCGCGGGTCGAGCTGGCTGAGGTCGCAGGCCAGTTGCAGCTTGATCGGCAGTACACCGGCGCACTGAAGGCGCAGCTCGGCCTGGCTGACGGCCGGCGCGTCGGCACGGGACACGTCGAGCAGGCTCAGTAGCACCTGGGCGGAGGCTGGCAGGTAGTTGTCGCTGGAAGAAACGATTTCGACGTCGATCGATTTGATCTGGTTCATGGTGATGCTCCTTGAGAGGGGGAAAGCACGGCGATGCTGTCCCCTCTCAAGGCCTGGCGGCAGACAGAAAAGCTACCCTTGCACCACGTCTGAAGGCTCGTCGCGATGCAGCGCCACCTGGCGGATGGACAGGCGCAGCTCGGCCGACAGCACGCGCTTGGCCACGCCCTCGGCCAGTTCGCCGAGCTTGTCGTGGTAACCCAGCTTGCCTTGGGCATCGGCATGCAGCACGCCTTGCTGGAGCAAGGTCTGGATGAAGTGGCGGAACAGCGTCTTGTCGAAGAACTCCGGGGCGTTCAGGCCATGCAGGATCGACAGGCGCTGGGCCATCATCACGCACAGGTCTTCCAGCGCTTCGGCGCTGAGGCTGTTCTGCCCGCTGTTGAGCAGCAGGGACGTGGCCATGTAGAAACGCTGCAGCGTCTGGGTGATGGTGCGGGCCAGCAGGGTCAGCAGCACGAACTGCCGCGAGCTCGGCGGCGGGCGCACATAGATGTCGTTGTCCTGGCGCAGCAGGCCTTGCTCGACCAGCGCCGCCAGCCACTGGTCGATGACGTCGTCCAATTGCTGCGGCGCCCAGCGCAGGAACAGTTCGGCCTGCAAATACGGGTACAGCGCGTGCACATACTGCCCCAACAGTTCGCGGCTCATGCGCGAGCTGCTGAGGAAGAAGCTGGCCAGCAGCGCCGGCAGGGCGAAGATGTGCAGCACGTTGTTGCGGTAGTAGGTCATCAGCACCGCATTGCCTTCGTCCAGGTACAGGATGCGGCCCAGGGCGTCCTTCTGCTCGGCGACCAGGTTCATGCTGCGCACGTGTTCGATCAAGGCCTGGCCGTCACCCTCGGGCAGGGTGATGTGCGGCGAGTAGGGCACCTGGCGCAGCAGGGCCAGGTACAGGTCGAGCACGCGGACCAGGGCGCGTTCATCCAGGGCCAGGCGGCTGGTGGACAGCAATGCCATGGCCACCAGGTTGACCGGGTTGATGGCCGCCGCCTCGTTGAGGTGGCGGGCCACGGTCTCACCCAGGCGATGGGTAGTGGCGTTAAGCCAATCCGGGCGGTATTGCGGGCCATGCTCCTGCTCACGCCAGCCGGGTTGTTGCTGGTCGAGGAAGCCGGCCAGGCGGATCGGCTCGCCAAAGTTGACCGACACCTGGCCAAAGCGCTGCCTCAGCGCGCCGAACACCTTGAAGATATCGAATACCGACTCTTTCTTCTTGCTGGCACCGCGCAGCTCGCCCAGGTAGGTGCGGCCTTCGAGCACGCGCTCATAGCCGATGTAGACCGGCACGAACACGATAGGCGTGCGCGACGAACGCAGGAAGCTGCGCAGGGTAATGGCCAGCATCCCGGTGCGCGGTTGCAGCATGCGCCCGGTACGGGAACGGCCGCCTTCGACGAAGTACTCCACCGGGAACCCCTTGGTGAACAGGGTGTGCAGGTATTCGTTGAACACCGCGGTATAGAGTGGGTTGCCTTTGAAGGTGCGGCGCATGAAGAACGCCCCGCCACGGCGCAGCAGGTTGCCGACCACCGGCATGTTGAGGTTGATGCCCGCGGCCACGTGCGGTGGCGTGAGGCCGTTGCGGAACAGCAGGTACGACAGCAGCAGGTAGTCGATATGGCTGCGGTGGCAGGGCACGTAGATCACTTCGTGGCCGGGCGCGATGCCCTGCACCTGCTCGATGTGGTTGACCTTGATGCCGTCGTAGATCTTGTTCCAGAACCAGCTGAGCACCACCTCCAGGAAGCGGATGGCAGTGTAGGTGTAGTCAGAGGCAATCTCGTTGCCGTAGCGCAAAGCCTGGGCTTCGGCCTTGGCCAGCGGCAGGTTTTCGCGCTGCGCCTCCTCGGCGATGGCCTGGCGCACCAGCGGTGCATGAACCAACCCCTTGACCAGGTTGCGCCGGTGCGAAAGGTCGGGGCCGATGACCGCGGTCTTGAGGTTGCGAAAATGCACGCGCATCAGGCGCTGGGCCATGCGCACGGTGCGTTCGTGGCCTTTGTTGTGCTGCACCAGTTCACGCAGGTGGATGGGGGCAGAGAACTGCACGCGGGTCTTGCGCCCGAGTATCAGTACGGTCAGCAGCCGCCGCAAACGCCCGGTCACTGCCCAACTGTCGGCAAACAGCAGTTTCCACGGGCTGGACTCGCTGGCCGGGGTCTGGCCCCAGAACACGCTGACCGGAATGATCTGCGCATCTTCCTCGGCATGCTGGGTAACGGCAGCTACCAGGCGCTCGAGGGTGGGCGGGGCGCCACGCTTGTCCTGGCGGCCCAGCCAGTCGGGGTCGGGGGTCAGGTAGAAGAACGCGGCGGGTTCCTGCAGCGGACCGACCGTTACCGGCAGCACCGGGCGCGGCAGCCCTGCCTTGGTGCACTCGTGGTCGAGTACGACCAGGTCGGTGAGCGCCGGGGTAGGCAAGGCGTAGATCACTGGCCGGCTGCGGTCCAGGTTCAACGACATGGCCGACTGGTTGATGGTTTCGGAGCGCACCCACAGGTACAACAGGCGACGCAGGGCGCCGAAAATCAGGCGGCGCAGGGGGGAACGGGTCATGGGGTGTGTGCCCTGGGTGTGATGTTCAGGTGAGTATCCAGTTAATTAGTCTGCCGTATGTGCGTAAGTTCAGCAAAAATCGGCCAACAGCGGGACCGTCATCAATTTTTTTTGTGCTGTGGCATATACTCGGCCTGCCACTTGCAGGTTATTTCGGCAAGCGGCGTTGGCACGGGGCAGGTAAGCCCATGCCTGCACGGCGATCTTCACAATAAAAAACCGGAGTAGTTCAGATGTCGTCTCGTGAGACTGGGAATGTAAAGTGGTTCAACGATGCCAAGGGTTATGGCTTCATTCAGCGCGAAGGTGGTGCGGATGTATTCGTCCACTATCGGGCAATTCGCGGTGAGGGGCATCGTACCCTGGTCGAAGGGCAGCGGGTTGAATACGCTTGCGTGCAGGGCCAGAAAGGCCTGCAAGCCGAAGACGTGGTAGGCCTCTGAGCCTTAAGCTATAAGCTTCAAGCTGCAAGTGACCGTGTACTTGCAGCCTGATGCGAGCCTTCTTGAAACTTGCAGCTTGAAGCTTCAAGCTCAAGACGTACGCCAGGTGATTTCCTCTTCACCGTCGGCGCTGATGCGGACCCAGCGGTCGGCATCTTCCTCGCCGTCTTCCTCGACCCAGCCACCCGGCGCGCAGCGTACTTCCACCCCCAGTGCGGCGAATGCAGCGCGGGCGCAGGCAATATCGTCGGCCCAGGGGGTCTGGTCGCTTTCCAGGTACAGGCTGTTCCATTTCCCTACAGCCTTCGGTAACCAAGTGACCGGAATGTTACCGGCATGGCATTTGAAGGTCTGGCCTTTCTGCTTCCATTCGCTGCACGGGCCGATCGCCTGGGCAAGCCACCCGGCAATCTGTTTGTGGTCGACGTCGGCGTCCTTCAGGTAGATCTCGATATCAGGTTGGCGCATAAGGGCTCCGGGTGTGCTCAGTCTTGGCGCACAAAATAGTCATAACGCATGGAAACCGTTACCTCGAACGGCTCGGGCTGGTCGATTACCCGTGCACGTTTTTCGGCGCTGGCGCGCCAGCCGTGTGGGGTCATGGCCAGCAGGTCGGCGCGGGCCTTGGGGGCTGCCAGGCTCAGGCGCAACGCCAGGGTTTCGCTGTGGGCATGGACCATGCCCTCGGGGACCAGGGCCAGGTGCTTGTCGTCGGCGTAAGGGCGTACTTCATCGTAGAGCACTTCGCGCAGTTCCATCAGGTGGCCGCTGGTCGGGCCTACCCGCATCAGGCCACCGCCGGGGCTGAGCAGGCGTTTGGCTTCGGCCCAGTCCAGCGGGCTGAATACGCTGGCGATGAACTGGCAGCTGGCATCGGCCAGCGGCACGCGGGCCATGCTGGCGACCATCCAGGTGACAGCCGGTGCGCGGCGGCAGGCACGCTTGACCGCCTCGCGGGAGATATCCAGGGCGTAACCGTCGGCCGCGGGCAGGGCCTGGGCCAACTGCGCGGTGTAGTAGCCCTCGCCGCAGCCAATGTCCAGCCACGCACCGGGCTGGCGCTCGGCGGCCAGTTCGGCCAGGCGCTGGGCCACCGGCGCGTAGTGGCCGCCGTCGAGAAAGTCGCGACGCGCCTCGACCATGGCCTGGTTGTCACCCGGGTCACGGCTGTTCTTGTGCTGCACCGGCAGCAGGTTCAGGTAGCCCTGGCGGGCCCGGTCGAAGCGGTGGCCTGCCGGGCAGGCCACGCCGTTGTCGACTTGCGCCAGCGGCGCCTGGCAAAGGGGGCAGGCAAGCATCAGGCGAGCAACCGGACCAGGGTCTGGTAGTAGATTTCGGTCAGCAGGTCGAGGTCGCTGGCCAGAATCCGCTCGTCCACCTGGTGGATGGTGGCGTTGACCGGGCCCAGCTCGACCACCTGGGTGCCCAGGGTGGCGATGAAGCGGCCATCGGACGTGCCGCCGCTGGTCGACGGTTGGGTGTCGCGGCCGGTGACACTTTTGATGCTGGCCGAAACGGCACCCAGCAGCTCGCCCGGCTCGGTGAGGAACGGCAGGCCTGACAGCGCCCAGTCGATCGACCAGTCCAGTTCGTGCTTGTCGAGGATCGCCGACACCCGCGCCTGCAGGCCTTCGACGGTGGACTCGGTGGAGAACCGGAAATTGAACAGCGCAGTCAGCTCGCCCGGAACCACGTTGGTGGCACCGGTGCCGGCGTTGAGGTTGGAGATCTGGAAGCTGGTCGGCGGGAAGAATGCATTGCCTTCGTCCCAGTGCTCGGCTGCCAGCTCCGCCAGGGCCGGTGCGGCCAGGTGAATGGGGTTGCGCGCCAGGTGCGGGTAGGCCACATGGCCCTGTTTGCCGCGCACGGTCAGCTTGGCGCCCAGCGAGCCACGGCGGCCGTTCTTGACCACGTCACCCAGCAGGGTGGTGCTGGACGGTTCGCCGACGATGCACCAGTCCAGGCGCTGGTTACGTGCTTTGAGGCGTTCGACCACAGCCTTGGTGCCGTGGTGGGCCGGGCCTTCCTCGTCGCTGGTGATCAGGAACGCGACCTTGCCGCGGTGGTCGGGGTAATCCTGCACGAAGCGTTCGCTGGCAACCACCATGCAGGCCAGGCTGCCTTTCATGTCGGCTGCGCCGCGGCCGCAGAGCATGCCGTCGGCGTCGATCAGCGCATCGAACGGTTCATGTTGCCATTGCTGCACCGGGCCGGTGGGCACCACGTCGGTGTGGCCGGCGAAGCACAGTACCGGGCCTTCCTGCTGGCCATGGGTCGCCCAGAAATTGTCGACGTCTTCGATGCGCATCGGCTCGAGCTGGAAGCCCACGGCGCCGAGGCGGTTCATCATTTGCGCCTGGCAATCGGCGTCGACGGGGGTGACGGAGGGGCGACGGATCAGGTCGCAGGCCAGTTGAAGGGTAGGCGAGAGCTCGGCAGGGGCCGTCATGGGGAACTCCGGGGCAAGGCAAGGCGGGGAAATCTGAGGGGCGTTATCTTATAGCAAACCAGTCGCGAAAGGGGCGCCAAGCGCCCCCAACATCTCAAGCCTGCTGCGCCTCGGCAGCCTTGTGCGCAGGCTTGGGCAGCGACGACAGCAGCGCCATCACCAGTGCCGCCACGTACGGCAACGACTGCACCAGCAGCATGGCCATCCAGAAGCGCATGTCCGAACTCGGCAGCCCCTGCACCAGGTAGATACCCAGCGCTGCGCCCCACAACAGCAGCATGATGAACAGTTCCTCGCGCGCCTCGGCAATCGCCACCAGCAAGCCATGGCTGTCGGCATGCTTTGGCGTGCGGATGAACGGCATGCTGCTGGTGAAGAACCCGTACAGCACCGCTTTGGCGATGGTATGCGACAGCGCCAGCCCTGCCAGCGCCGCCGCGAAGGCATCCTTCATGTTCACCCCCACCGCACGCCGGTAGAGGAAGAGGATCTTGCCGACCTTGAAGAAGAACAGCGCCAGCGGCGGGATAGCGAAAATCATCAGTGGCGGGTCGACCCGGTGCGGCACGATGATCATCGCGGCCGACCACAGCAGCGCGCCGATGGTGAAGAAAATGTTCATGCCATCGGCGATCCAGGGCAGCCAGCCGGCCAGGAAGTGGTAGCGCTGGCCGCGCGTCAGCTGGCTACCCGTGCCGCGCAGCAGGGCGCCGGCGTGGTGCTTGATGATCTGGATGGCACCGTATGCCCAGCGGAAGCGCTGTTTCTTGAAATCGATGAACGTGTCGGGCATCAAGCCCTGGCCATAACTGTTGTGGGCATAAGCGGCCGACAGGCCCTTTTCGAACACACGCAGGCCCAGTTCGGCGTCCTCGCAGATACACCACTCGGCCCAGCCCAGTTCTTGCAGCACGCTGCGCCGGGTCATGGTCATGGTGCCATGCTGAATGATCGCGTCACGGTCGTTGCGGGTGACCATGCCGATGTGGAAGAAGCCCTTGTATTCGCTGTAGCACAGCTTCTTGAATGCACTTTCGTGTTGGTCGCGGTAGTCCTGCGGCGACTGCACCACGGCAATTTTCGGGTCGGCGAAGTGCGGCACCATGTGCTTGAGCCAGTTGCGGTCGACGCAGTAGTCCGAGTCGATCACCGCGATCACTTCGGCGTCTGGCGCGGTGTGCGGGATCAGGTAGTTCAGCGCGCCGCCCTTGAAGCCAGCCAAGGGTGCGACGTGGAAGAACTTGAACCGTTCGCCCAGTTTCTCGCAATGGGCCTTGAGCGGTTCCCACACGGCCGGGTCCTTGGTGTTGTTGTCGATCACCAGCACTTCATAATCGGGGTAGTCCAGCGCGGCCAGGGCGTCGAGGGTCTGCTTGACCATTTCTGGCGGCTCGTTGTAGCACGGTACATGCACCGACACCTTGGGCCGGTAGGCGCTGTCGGCCTGTACCGGCAGAAACTCGCGGCGGCGCTTGTGGATCCACACCGCCTCGGCCAGTTCATGCGCTTCGGTGAGCAGCACGATGAACACCCCCAATGCGCCGAGCGCCAGCAACACGCCGACGGTCAGGCTGAACCAGGTGCTGTATTGCTGGCTGTAGTCGTAGGCGATCCACACCAGCACCGACCCGCACAGGAAGGTGATGAACGTCAGGAAGGTCCGGCCGCGTTGGCGCAAGGCCGAGCCGTCGATGAACAGCACCATCAGCGCGATCATGGCCAGCACCACCGACGCGACCGCCAGGGCGCGCCACTGCGGAATCGCCACCACGGGCCCCTCGAAGTTGAACTTCTGCTGGCGCTCGGCGTTGTAGACGCCCCAGTAAGCGCCTACCGAGCCTTCGTCACTGGCCTTCCAGGGCTGGTCATAGGCTTCGATGACAAAGTAGTTGTAGCCACGGCGGTTGAGCGTGTTGACCAAGGTGCGCAGGTAGATGGCCTGATCGGCCTGGGTGGCATCGGCCCCCCCGCGCATGCGGCCATTGCTCGGCCAGCCGACCTCCGACAGCAACAGCGGCTTGCGCGGGAACTGCTGCTTCAGCTCGCGGGCACGGTCGAGCACGAACTCCACCGAGTCTTTCATCGGCACGAATTCCCAGTAAGGCAGGATGTGCGCGGCAATCAGGTCGACGTGCCTGGCCAGCTCCGGGTGTTCCTTCCAGATATGCCATTGCTCACTGGTGGTTACCGGGACCTTGACCGCGGCACGCACCCTGTCCAAGTACTTGATGAGGTTTTCCGGTGTCACTTCTTCGCGGAACAGCGCCTCGTTACCCACCACTACGCGCACCACGCTGCGCGAGGTATTGGCCAACTCGATGGCGGTGGCAATTTCCCGCTCGTTGCGTTCGAGGTCGGGGCTGATCCAGATGCCCAGTGTCACGCGCAGGCCGAACTCCTCGGCCAGCCGTGGGATGTCCGCCTGGGTG
Source organism: Pseudomonas sp. NBRC 111127 (assembly GCF_001320345.1). Classification (NCBI taxonomy): domain Bacteria; kingdom Pseudomonadati; phylum Pseudomonadota; class Gammaproteobacteria; order Pseudomonadales; family Pseudomonadaceae; genus Pseudomonas; species Pseudomonas sp. NBRC 111127. The sequence goes on from NZ_BCBD01000066.1 coordinate 28,819, forward strand.
CCTTCCACGGTGTAGA
>NZ_BCBD01000067.1:0-28807 GCF_001320345.1 Pseudomonas sp. NBRC 111127
CTTCTGCTACCTGTCGGGTAACGTGAAATTCGCCGAGTACCTGCTGATTCCTTACGTGCCTGGCTCGGGCGAATTGATCGTGTTCTGTGGCGCCTTGATCGGTGCCGGCCTGGGCTTTTTGTGGTTCAACACCTACCCGGCACAAGTCTTCATGGGTGACGTCGGCGCGCTGGCGCTGGGCGCTGCCCTGGGCACCATCGCGGTGATCGTGCGCCAGGAAATCGTGCTGTTCATCATGGGCGGCATCTTTGTCGTGGAAACCCTGTCGGTGGTGATTCAAGTCGCCTCGTTCAAGCTGACCGGCAAACGGGTGTTCCGCATGGCACCGATCCACCACCACTTTGAACTCAAGGGCTGGCCAGAGCCACGCGTGATCGTCCGCTTCTGGATCATCACCGTGATCCTGGTGCTGATCGGCCTTGCCACCCTGAAACTGAGGTAGATGAGCGTGTCTTTGATCGCTTCCGACCAATTCCGCATCGTTGTCGGCCTCGGCAAGAGCGGCATGTCCCTGGTTCGCTTCCTGGCGAGCCGGGGCATTGCCTTTGCGGTCGCCGACACCCGCGAGCAACCGCCGGAACTGGACACCCTGCGCCGTGAGTACCCGCAGGTGGAAGTGCGCTGTGGTGAACTGGACGTGGACTTCCTGTCTCGCGCCAACGAACTGTACGTGAGCCCTGGCCTGGCCCTGGCTACCCCGGCCCTGCAGCAGGCCGCTGCGCGGGGCGTGCAGCTGTCGGGGGACATCGAGCTGTTCGCCCGCCATGCCAAGGCGCCGATCATCGCCATCAGCGGTTCCAACGCCAAGAGCACCGTGACCACGCTGGTGGGTGAAATGGCAGCCAAGGCCGGCAAGCGCGTGGCCGTGGGCGGTAACCTGGGGACCCCGGCACTGGACCTGCTGGCCGATGACGTCGAGCTGTACGTGCTGGAGCTGTCGAGCTTCCAGCTGGAAACCACCGACCAGCTCAATGCCGAAGTGGCTACCGTGCTGAACATCAGCGAAGACCACATGGACCGCTACAGTGGCCTGCCGGCCTATCACCTGGCCAAGCACCGCATCTTCCGCGGTGCCAGGCAGGTGGTCGTGAACCGCCAGGACGCCCTGAGCCGGCCACTGCCGGTAGAAGGCCGCCCTTGCTGGTCCTTCGGCCTCAACCAACCAGACTTCAAGGCGTTCGGCCTGCGCGAAGTGGATGGCGAGAAATACCTGGCGTTCGAATTCCAGGCATTGCTGCCGGTGCGCGAGCTTAAGATTCGCGGCGCCCATAACCAGAGCAATGCACTGGCGGCGTTGGCCTTGGGCCATGCTGCCGGCTTGCCGTTCGAGCCGATGCTCGAAGCGCTGCGCGAATTCGCGGGCCTGGCCCACCGTTGCCAGTGGGTGCGCGAGCGTGACGGCGTGAACTGGTACGACGATTCCAAGGCCACCAATGTCGGTGCTGCACTGGCCGCCATCGAAGGCCTGGGGGCCGATATCGAGGGCAAGCTGGTGTTGATCGCAGGTGGCGACGGCAAAGGCGCCGAGTTCGGCGCCCTGCGTGAACCGGTCAAGCGGTTTTGCCGCGCCGTGGTGTTGCTGGGCCGTGATGCCGAGCGCCTTGCCCAAGCCTTGGGTGATGACGTGCCGCTGGTGCGGGTAAAAACCCTCGACGACGCCGTGCAACAGTGCGCCGACCTGGCCCGGGCCGGGGATGCCGTGCTGTTGTCGCCAGCCTGCGCCAGCCTCGACATGTTCCGGAACTTCGAAGAACGCGGGCGGCTGTTCGCCCAGGCAGCGGGGGCCCTGGCATGATCTTCGGTGTGCTCAAGCCCTATCCGTCGCCGCTGATCAGCGGCCGTGGCATCGACCTCGACTTCGCGATGCTGGCCGGCTGCCTGGCCTTGCTCGGCCTGGGCCTGGTGATGATCACCTCGGCCTCCTCGGAAGTGGCTGCAGTGCAGTCGGGCAACCCGCTGTACCACATGTTCCGCCACCTGGTGTACGTGTTCCTGGGCCTGGTGGCTTGTGGTGCGACCCTGATGATCCCGATCGCCACCTGGCAGCGCATGGGCTTCCTCATGCTGCTGGGCGCCTTCGGCTTGCTGGTGCTGGTGCTGGTGCCGGGGATCGGCCGCGAAGTGAACGGCTCCATGCGCTGGATCGGCTTCAGCTTCTTCAACGTGCAGCCTTCGGAAATCGCCAAGGTGTTCGTGGTGGTCTACCTGGCCGGGTACCTGGTGCGCCGCCAGACCGAAGTCCGGGAGACCTGGATGGGCTTCTTCAAACCCTTCATCGTGTTGCTGCCGATGGCTGCGCTGCTGCTGATGGAACCGGACTTCGGCGCCACCGTGGTGATGATGGGCGCGGCCGCGGCCATGTTGTTCCTTGGCGGTGTCGGGCTGTTCCGCTTCAGCCTGATGGTGGTGCTGGCAGTGTTGGCGGTGTTCGTTCTGGTGCAGGCGCAGCCTTACCGCATGGCGCGCCTGATCACCTTTACCGACCCATGGTCCGACCAGTTCGGCTCCGGTTACCAGTTGACCCAGGCGTTGATCGCGTTCGGCCGTGGCGAGTGGCTGGGCGTGGGCCTGGGCAACAGCGTGCAGAAGCAGTTCTACCTGCCTGAAGCGCACACCGACTTCGTGTTCTCGGTACTGGCCGAAGAGCTGGGCGTGGTCGGCTCGCTGGTGACCATCGCCCTGTTCGTGTTCGTGACCGTCCGCGCCCTGTACATCGGCCTGTGGGCGGAGAAGGCCAAGCAGTTCTTCGCCGCGTACATGGCGTTCGGCCTGGCCTTCCTGTGGATCGGCCAGTTCCTGATCAACATCGGGGTGAATGTCGGCTTGCTGCCGACCAAAGGCCTGACTCTGCCGTTCCTCAGCTACGGGGGCAGCTCGCTGGTCATCTGTTGTGCTTGCGTGGGCTTGTTGTTGCGTATCGAGTGGGAAAGCCGTACGCACCTGGGCAGCGAGGAGCACGAATTCAGCGAAAGCGATTTTGCCGAGGAGACCAGTCATGGCCGCTGACGGCAAGAACGTACTGATCATGGCCGGCGGTACCGGCGGGCACGTGTTCCCGGCCCTGGCCTGCGCCCGTGAGTTCCAGGCGCGCGGGTACAGCGTGCACTGGCTGGGCACCCCGCGCGGCATCGAGAATGAACTGGTGCCCCAGGCCGGCCTGCCGCTGCACCTGATCCAGGTCAGCGGCCTGCGCGGCAAAGGCAAGCTGTCGTTGCTCAAGGCACCCTTGACCCTGGTCAAGGCCGTTCTCCAGGCAAGGCGGATCATTCGCCAGCTCAAGCCGGTGTGCGTGCTGGGCTTTGGTGGTTATGTGACCGGCCCCGGCGGCGTGGCTGCGCGGCTGTGTGGCGTGCCGCTGGTGATCCATGAGCAGAACGCCCGCGCCGGTACCGCCAACCGCTTGCTGGTGCCGCTGTCTGCGCGGGTTTGCGAGGCGTTCCCGAACACCTTCGAGGCCAGCGACAAGCGCCGCACCACCGGCAACCCGGTGCGCCCCGAGCTGTTCCTGGATGCGCCACGCGCGCCCCTGGCCGAACGCCGTGCACGGCTGTTGGTGCTGGGCGGCAGCCTGGGGGCGGAACCATTGAACAAATTGTTGCCTAAGGCCCTGTCCGAAGTGCCTGCTGCTGTGCGGCCCGAGGTGTTTCACCAGGCCGGCAAGCAGCACGCGCAGATCACCGCCGAGCGTTATCACGAGGCCGGCGTCGAGGCTCAGGTCGAGCCTTTCATCAAGGACATGGCCCAAGCCTATGGCTGGGCCGACATGGTGGTGTGTCGGGCGGGTGCGCTGACCGTCAGCGAGCTGGCGGCGGCAGGCCTGCCTTCGGTGCTGGTGCCGTTGCCTCACGCAATCGACGATCACCAGACCCACAACGCTCAATATCTGGCTCGCGAAGGTGCTGCCTTCCTGATGCCACAAGCGACAACTGGCGCAGCGCAGCTCGCTGAACGCCTGAACGAGGTGCTGATGCAACCCGAGAAACTCAATGTCATGGCAGGTACCGCACGGCGCCTGGCCAAACCTGCAGCAACCAGCACCGTGGTCGATATCTGCCTGGAGGTGGCCCATGGTTGAGAGCCAGAAAGCCATGCCCCAGCCGAAAATGGGTCGTATCCGTCGCATTCACTTCGTCGGTATCGGCGGCGTGGGCATGTGCGGCATTGCCGAAGTGTTGCTGAACCTGGGCTATGAAGTGTCCGGTTCCGACCTGAAAGCCTCGCCGGTCACCGAGCGGCTGGAGTCATTCGGTGCCGAGATCTTCGTCGGCCACCGTGCCGAAAACGCTGCCACTGCCGATGTGCTGGTGGTTTCCAGCGCCATCAACCCGGCCAACCCGGAAGTGGCCACCGCCCTCGAGCGGCGCATTCCGGTGGTACCGCGTGCCGAGATGCTCGCCGAACTGATGCGCTACCGCCACGGTGTGGCAGTCGCCGGTACACACGGCAAGACCACCACCACCAGCCTGCTGGCCTCGGTATTCGCCGCCGGCGGTCTGGACCCGACCTTCGTCATCGGGGGTCGCCTGACCGCGGCCGGCACCAATGCCCAGCTGGGCACCAGCCGCTACCTGATCGCCGAAGCCGATGAAAGCGATGCCAGCTTCCTGCACCTGCAGCCGATGGTGGCTGTGGTCACCAACATCGACGCCGACCACATGGCGACCTATGAAGGCGACTTCAACAAACTGAAGAAAACCTTCGTCGAGTTCCTGCACAACCTGCCGTTCTATGGCCTGGCGGTGATGTGCCTGGACGACCCGGTGGTACGCGAGATTCTGCCGCAGGTGAAGCGCCCGACCGTGACCTACGGTTTCAGCGAAGAGGCCGACATCCGCGCCATCAATGTGCGCCAGCAGGGTATGCAGACCCATTTCACCGTGCTGCGCCGCGACTGCGAGCCGCTGGACGTGTCGGTGAACATGCCGGGCAACCACAACGTGCTCAATGCCCTGGCCACCATCGCCATTGCCACTGACGAAGGCATCAGTGACGAAGCCATCGTGCAGGGCCTTTCCGGCTTCCAGGGCGTTGGGCGTCGCTTCCAGGTCTACGGCGAGCTGCCGGTCGAAGACGGCAGCGTGATGCTGGTCGATGACTACGGCCACCACCCGACCGAAGTGGCCGCCGTGATCAAGGCTGTGCGTGGTGGCTGGCCAAGCCGCCGCCTGGTGATCGTCTACCAGCCGCACCGCTATAGCCGCACCCGCGACCTGTACGACGATTTCGTTCAGGTGCTGGGCGATGCCAACGTGCTGCTGCTGATGGAGGTGTACCCGGCTGGCGAAGAGCCAATACCCGGCGCCGACAGCCGGCAGCTGTGCCACAGCATTCGCCAGCGCGGCAAGCTCGACCCGATCTACATCGAACGTGGCGCCGAGCTGGCGCCACTGGTCAAGCCGTTGCTGCGCGCTGGCGACATCCTGCTCTGCCAGGGTGCCGGTGACGTTGGCGGCCTGGCCCCGCAACTGATGAAAAGCCCGCTGTTCGCTGGCGCCAAGCAGGAGAAGTCGAAATGACCAGCGCCTACGACAAGCTGCACTCTACCCTCGACGTGAAAGCGTTTGGCCGCGTTGCCGTGCTGTACGGCGGCAAGAGTGCCGAGCGCGAAGTGTCGCTCAAGTCCGGCGCCGCCGTGATCGATGCGCTGACCACCGCCGGTGTCGACGTCGTTGCCATCGACGTCGGTGACGACCTGCTCGACCGCCTGCAGAACGAGAAGATCGACCGCGCCTTCATCATCCTCCACGGCCGTGGCGGTGAGGATGGCAGCATGCAGGGGCTGCTGGAGTGCCTGGGCATCCCTTATACCGGTAGCGGCATCCTCGCTTCGGCCCTGGCCATGGACAAGCTGCGTACCAAGCAGGTGTGGCAGAGCCTGGGCATTCCTACCCCGCGCCACGCGGTGCTGGCGAGTGAAAGCGATTGTTTGCAGGCCGGTACGGAACTGGGCTTCCCGCTGATCGTCAAACCCGCCCATGAAGGCTCTAGCATCGGCATGGCCAAGGTGAACAGCGCCGAGGAACTGATCGCCGCCTGGCAAGACGCTGCCCAGTACGATTCCCAGGTACTGGTAGAGCAGTGGATCCACGGCCCGGAGTTCACCATTGCGGTGCTGCGCGGCCAGGTGCTGCCGCCGATCGCCCTGGGTACACCGCACGTGTTCTACGACTACGACGCCAAGTACATCGCCAACGATACCCAGTACCGCATTCCGTGCGGCCTGGATAGCGCCAAGGAACAGGAACTGATCGACCTGACCGCCCGTGCCTGTGATGCCGTTGGCATCGAGGGCTGGGGGCGGCTGGACGTGATGCAGGACGAGCAAGGCCGGTTCTGGCTGCTCGAAGTAAACACCGCACCCGGCATGACCGATCATAGCCTGGTGCCCATGGCGGCCCGCGCGGCTGGCCTGGACTTCCAGCAACTGGTGCTGGCAATCCTGGCCGAAAGCGTGGCGACGCGAGGTTAATCATCATGCAAGGCGCAATGATACGTCAGCAGCAACCCGTAACCGGCCGTAGCAAGCCGGTGCCGCGTGGTGCCAGCAGGCTGGTGGCCGACGAGCCCGTATCGGCGCGCCTGCCGCGGCCCAGCCTCGGCGGCCTGAAGCGCCTGCTGTGGCCGGTATTGCTGGTGGCAGCAGGCTTCGGTGCCTACGAAGGGGCCATTCGCCTGATGCCTTATGCCGACCGGCCCATCGCCAAGATCGATGTGCAGGGCGACCTCAGCTACATCAGCCAGCAGTCGGTGCAGCAGCGCATCGCCCCTTACGTGGCCGCGAGCTTCTTCAGTGTCGACCTGCCGGCGATGCGTGCGGAGCTCGAACAGATGCCCTGGATCGCCCACGCTGAAGTACGCCGCGTGTGGCCTGACGAGGTGGTCATCCGCCTGGAAGAACAGCTGCCGGTGGCGCGCTGGGGCGACGAAGCCTTGCTCAACAACCAGGGCCAGGCATTCACCCCGCGTGAGCTGGCCAACTATGAGCACCTGCCGCAGCTTGCCGGGCCGCGGCGTGCCCAGCAACAAGTCATGCAGCAGTATCAGGTACTGAGCCAGATGCTGCGCCCCTTGGGCTTTTCCATCGCTCGCCTGGAGCTGCGCGAGCGAGGCAGCTGGTTCTTGACCACTGGCGCGAGCAGCGCCGGGCCGGGCATCGAGCTGCTGCTGGGGCGCGACCATCTGGTGGAGAAGATGCGCCGTTTCATTGCCATTTACGACAAGACACTCAAAGACCAGATCAGCACTATCGCCCGCATTGATCTGCGTTATTCCAACGGACTTGCCGTTGGTTGGCGGGAACCGATTGCACCGACGACGGCCCAACCCGCCGTTGCGAAGAATTAGAGAGAGGCAGGACCATGGCAAACGCGCATAGCGGCAAAATGATCGTCGGGCTGGATATTGGCACCTCCAAGGTGGTGGCACTGGTCGGCGAAGTGGGCGAAGACGGCACCCTGGAAATCGTCGGTATCGGCACACACCCGTCCCGCGGCCTGAAAAAAGGCGTGGTGGTGAACATCGAGTCGACCGTGCAATCGATCCAGCGCGCCGTCGAAGAAGCGCAGCTGATGGCCGGCTGCCGTATCCACTCGGCGTTCGTGGGCGTCGCCGGTAACCATATCCGCAGCCTGAACTCCCACGGCATCGTCGCCATCCGTGACCGCGAGGTCAGCCTGGCCGACCTGGAGCGGGTACTGGACGCGGCCCAGGCGGTGGCCATTCCGGCCGACCAGCGCGTGCTGCACACCCTGCCGCAGGACTACGTGATCGACAACCAGGAAGGCGTCCGCGAGCCGCTGGGCATGTCTGGCGTGCGTCTGGAAGCCAAGGTTCACGTGGTGACCTGCGCGGTCAACGCGGCACAGAACATCGAAAAGTGCGTGCGCCGCTGCGGCCTGGAAATCGACGACATCATCCTCGAGCAGCTGGCTTCGGCCTATTCGGTGCTCACCGACGATGAAAAGGAACTGGGCGTGTGCCTGGTCGACATCGGTGGCGGTACCACCGACATCGCCATCTTCACCGAAGGCGCGATCCGCCACACCGCGGTCATTCCGATTGCAGGCGACCAGGTGACCAACGACATCGCCATGGCCCTGCGTACCCCGACCCAGTACGCCGAAGAAATCAAGATCCGCTACGCCTGCGCCCTGGCCAAACTGGCGGGCGCTGGCGAGACCATCAAGGTGCCGAGCGTGGGCGACCGCCCACCGCGCGAGCTTTCGCGTCAGGCCCTGGCCGAGGTGGTGGAGCCGCGTTACGACGAGCTCTTCACCCTGATCCAGGCCGAACTGCGCCGCAGCGGGTACGAGGACCTGGTGCCAGCGGGCATCGTCCTCACCGGCGGTACCGCGAAGATGGAAGGTGCCGTGGAACTGGCCGAGGAAATCTTCCACATGCCGGTACGCCTGGGCGTACCGCACAGCGTTCGGGGCCTGAGCGACGTGGTTCGCAACCCCATCTATTCCACCGGCGTGGGCTTGCTCACCTACGGCCTGCTCAAGCAGTCCGAGGACATGGTCCTGACCGGCAGCAGCAACAGCAGCAGCAACAGCTATGGCGATGAACCGAAGGCCCCAGTGCTTGAACGCTTCAAGCGCTGGGTACAGGGCAACTTCTAAGTTTCAAAGCAGTAGTGGTAGGCGCAACAACTAGAGAACTGTAAGGAGAGGGAAAATGTTCGAGCTCGTAGACAACGTCCCGCAAAGCCCGGTCATCAAAGTGATCGGCGTTGGTGGTGGTGGCGGCAACGCCGTCAACCACATGGTCAAGAGCAGCATCGAAGGCGTGGAATTCATCTGCGCCAACACGGATGCTCAGGCCCTGAAAAACATTGGTGCACGCACCATCCTGCAATTGGGCACTGGCGTGACCAAGGGCCTGGGTGCTGGCGCCAATCCGGAAGTCGGCCGTCAGGCCGCACTGGAAGACCGTGAGCGCATCGCCGAAGTGCTGCAAGGCACCAACATGGTGTTCATCACCACTGGCATGGGCGGCGGTACCGGTACCGGTGCTGCCCCGATCATTGCCGAAGTGGCCAAGGAAATGGGCATCCTCACCGTAGCCGTGGTGACCCGTCCGTTCCCGTTCGAGGGCCGCAAGCGCATGCAGATCGCCGATGAAGGCATCCGCATGCTGGCTGAAAGCGTCGACTCGTTGATCACCATCCCCAACGAGAAACTGCTGACCATCCTGGGCAAGGATGCCAGCCTGCTGTCCGCCTTCGCCAAGGCCGACGATGTACTGGCCGGTGCCGTGCGCGGTATCTCCGACATCATCAAGCGCCCGGGCATGATCAACGTCGACTTCGCCGACGTGCGCACCGTCATGGGTGAAATGGGCATGGCGATGATGGGTACTGGTTGCGCCAGCGGCCCGAACCGTGCACGCGAAGCCACCGAAGCAGCCATCCGCAACCCGCTGCTGGAAGATGTCAACCTGCAGGGCGCCCGCGGCATCCTGGTGAACATCACCGCTGGCCCGGACCTGTCGCTGGGTGAATACTCCGACGTGGGTAGCATCATCGAAGCCTTCGCCTCTGACCACGCCATGGTCAAGGTCGGTACCGTGATCGATCCGGACATGCGTGACGAACTGCACGTGACCGTTGTGGCCACCGGCCTGGGCGCGCGTATCGAGAAGCCTGTGAAAGTGGTCGACAACACCCTGCAGACTGCCCAGCAGGCGTACGAAGCGTCCAACCCGGCGCCAGTTCGTCAGGAGCAGCCAGCCGTGAACTACCGTGACCTGGAGCGCCCGACCGTAATGCGCAACCAGGCCCACGCCGGTGCTGCGGCAGCCGCGAAAATGAACCCTCAGGATGACTTGGACTACCTGGATATCCCGGCATTCCTGCGTCGTCAGGCTGATTAATGGAATTTATCAGGGGTATAAAGGTGATTGGTATTCATCAAAGGTTGGGTCTGTTATCATCCCCAGCCTTTGTTGATACCTGTTCGCAATTTGCGCTGAAGCGGCCAATGCCATGATTAAACAACGCACCCTGAAGAATACCATCCGTGCCACAGGTGTCGGCCTGCACTCCGGGGAGAAGGTTTACCTGACCCTCAAGCCTGCACCTGTTGACACCGGCATCGTCTTCCGCCGCGCCGACCTCGACCCTGTGGTCGAGATCCCTGCGCGTGCGGCCAACGTCGGCGAGACCACCATGTCGACGACGCTGGTCAACGGTGACGTCAAGGTCGATACGGTCGAGCACCTGCTCTCCGCCATGGCGGGCCTGGGCATCGATAACGCCTACGTCGAGCTCTCCGCCTCGGAAGTGCCGATCATGGATGGCAGCGCCGGACCCTTCGTATTCCTGATTCAGTCTGCCGGCCTGGAAGAACAGGACGCAGCCAAGAAGTTCATCCGCATCCTGCGTGAGGTGACTGTGGAAGAGGGCGACAAGCGCGCCACTTTCCTGCCTTTCGACGGTTTCAAGGTGAGCTTCGAGATCGACTTCGATCACCCGGTCCTCAAGGGCCAGACCCAGAGCGCGGTTGTCGACTTCTCCAGCACCTCGTTCGTGAAGGAAGTCAGCCGCGCCCGCACGTTCGGTTTCATGCGTGACATCGAGTACCTGCGCAAGCACAACCTTGCGTTGGGTGGCAGTGTCGAGAATGCCATCGTGGTCGACGAGACAGGTGTGCTCAACGAAGACGGCCTTCGTTCCGATGACGAATTCGTCAAGCACAAGATCCTCGACGCCATTGGCGACCTCTACCTGCTGGGCAACAGCCTGATCGGCGAGTTCAAGGGCTACAAGTCCGGCCACGCGCTGAACAACCAGCTGTTGCGCAAGCTGATTGCCGAAACCGATGCCTGGGAAGTGGTCACGTTCGAAGATGCCAGTACGGCACCGATCTCGTACATGCGCCCTGTTGCGGCCGTGTAAGTTCGAACACTCTCTCTAGTGTTGTAATCAAGGCCACCTTCGGGTGGCCTTTTTTATTGCTTGTCGCCAGCGTGGGCGGCCAAGCGCTCCAGTGCAGCGCGCAGCTTGGGGTCGGCGATGCCCTCGGCGGTGTCACGCAGGCTTGCCGCGGCGCTGGTGGACAGCTCGGCAGCATGCCCGCCGCGTTTGGCCGGTACCAGGGGCGGTTGCACCTTGTAGAGGATGCGCCGGAGGTTGCCAAAGGCTTCCATGGCCTGCAATGCGGCCAGCAGGCGCTTCTGCTGGTAGCGCAGGCGGGTAGCCCAATGGCCATCGGTAACCACCAGCAACAAGGTGCCATCGCGCCATGAGGCCACGTGGCAATGCTCGCGGGCAGCCGGTTGCAGCTGGCTTTCCAGCAGGCGCTGCAGGTGTTCCAGGCGTTCGGCCTGGTTCAGCAGCAGGCGCAGCGGGCGCACCTGGCGCAGCAGGGCCGAGGGTGGCTGGGCGGGGGAGGGTTTGTAGGCCATGGGGGTACGCATGAGGTTACAAGATCGGCAGTTTAACACCTGTAGAACCTGTGCTGGCCGCTTCGCGGGCACGCCCGCTCCCACAGGATTACTCCAGGCCTGAGTATTGTGGGGTCCCTGTGGGAGCGGACGCGCCCGCGAAGAGGCCGGTACAGGCAACACGAGATAAGACTGGTTCTCGATACCTTTCATGTTGCCAAACCTTGAACTCAGGGAAAATGCCCCTATCTAAACCAAGCCCCTGCCAAAGCGCTGTGCCAGCATCGTGGAAATCCACCACTTTCCTCACCATCGTTTCCGGGTAGAATGCTCGTTCGCATGCGGCCTCAGGGCTGCACGGGCGACTCATGGGGCCGCCCTCCATCCCTACGTGTGGAAGATCCTGCCGATATGTTTGCGCCTTTGTTAAAAAAACTTTTTGGAAGCAAGAACGAGCGTGAAGTAAAACGCATGCTCAAGACGGTGAGTATCGTCAATGCCTTCGAAGAGAAGATGGTGGCCCTTTCCGACGAGCAACTGCGGGGCAAGACTGCAGAGTTCAAGGAGCGCCTGGCCAAAGGCGAGACACTGGACCAATTGTTGCCCGAAGCCTTTGCCGTGGCCCGCGAGGCCGGCAAGCGCGTGATGGGCATGCGCCACTTCGACGTTCAGTTGATTGGCGGCATGACCCTGCACGAAGGCATGATCGCAGAAATGCGTACCGGTGAAGGCAAGACCTTGGTCGGTACCCTGGCCGTGTACCTCAACGCACTGTCCGGCAAGGGCGTGCATGTGGTTACCGTCAACGACTACCTGGCCCGCCGTGACGCCAACTGGATGCGCCCGCTGTACGAGTTTCTCGGCCTGTCGGTCGGTATCGTATCGGCTTTCCAGCCGCCGGAAGAAAAGCGTGCTGCCTATGCGGCCGACATCACCTACGGCACCAACAACGAATTCGGTTTCGACTACCTGCGCGACAACATGGCGTTCAGCCAGGACGAGAAGTTCCAGCGTGAACTGAACTTCGCCGTGATCGACGAAGTGGACTCCATTCTCATCGACGAAGCGCGCACCCCGCTGATCATTTCCGGCCAGGCCGAAGACAGCTCCAAGCTGTACATCGAGATCAACCGCCTGATCCCGCGCCTGACCCAGCACATCGAAGAAGTCGAAGGCCAGGTCACCCAGGAAGGCCACTTCACCATCGACGAGAAGAGCCGCCAGGTCGAGCTCAACGAGGCCGGTCACCAGTTCATCGAAGAGATGCTGACCCAGGCCGGGTTGCTGGCCGAAGGCGAGAGCCTGTACTCGGCGCATAACCTGGGCCTGCTGACCCACGTGTATGCCGGCCTGCGCGCACACAAGCTGTTCCACCGCAACATCGAGTACATCGTCCAGGACGGCCAGGTACTGCTGATCGACGAGCACACCGGCCGGACCATGCCGGGCCGGCGCCTGTCCGAAGGCCTGCACCAGGCCATCGAGGCCAAGGAAAACCTGAACATCCAGGCCGAGAGCCAGACCCTGGCCTCGACCACCTTCCAGAACTACTTCCGCCTGTACACCAAGCTGTCCGGCATGACCGGTACCGCCGACACCGAAGCCTTCGAGTTCCAGTCGATCTACGCGCTGAACGTGATGGTCATCCCGCCGAACAAGCCGCTGGCGCGCAAGGACTTCAACGACCTGGTGTACCTGACCGCCGACGAGAAGTACGCCGCGATCATTGCCGACATCAAGGAAAGCATGAAGCAGGGCCGGCCGATTCTGGTTGGTACCGCGACCATCGAAACGTCCGAACACATGTCGAACCTGCTGAAGAAAGAAGGTATCGACCACAAGGTGCTGAACGCCAAGTACCACGAGAAAGAAGCCGAAATCATCGCCCAGGCCGGTGCGCCGGGTGCCCTGACCATCGCCACCAACATGGCCGGCCGTGGTACCGACATCCTGCTGGGCGGTAACTGGGAAGCCGAGGTGGCCGCCCTGGAAAACCCGACCGCCGAGCAGATCGCCCAGATCAAGGCCGACTGGCAGAAGCGTCACCAGCAGGTGATCGAGGCCGGTGGCCTGCACGTGATCGCCTCCGAGCGCCACGAGTCGCGCCGTATCGACAACCAGTTGCGTGGCCGTTCCGGCCGTCAGGGCGACCCGGGTTCCAGCCGCTTCTACCTGTCGCTGGAAGACAGCCTGATGCGTATCTTCGCCTCCGACCGGGTGAAGAACTTCATGAAGGCCTTGGGCATGCAGGCGGGCGAGGCCATCGAACACCGCATGGTCACCAATGCCATCGAGAAGGCGCAGCGCAAGGTCGAAGGCCGCAACTTCGACATCCGCAAGCAGTTGCTTGAATACGACGACGTGGCCAACGAGCAGCGCAAGGTGATCTACCACATGCGCAACAGCCTGCTGGCGGCCGAGAACATTGGCGACACCATTGTCGAATTCCGCAAGGAAGTCCTGGACGCTACCATCAGCCAGCACATTCCGCCGCAGTCGCTGCCCGAGCAGTGGGACGTGGCCGGCCTGGAGGCATCGCTGGCCAGCGACTTCGCCATCAAGCTGCCGATCCAGCAGTGGCTCGACGAAGACGACCACCTCTACGAGGAGACGCTGCGCGAGAAGCTGCTGAACGAGATCACCACGGCCTACACCGAGAAAGAAGACCAGGCCGGCCTCGACGCCCTGCGTACCTTCGAGAAGCAGATTCTGCTGCGTGTGCTGGACGACCTGTGGAAAGACCACCTGTCGACCATGGACCACCTGCGCCACGGTATTCACCTGCGTGGCTATGCGCAGAAGAACCCCAAGCAGGAGTACAAGCGCGAGTCGTTCAGCCTGTTCCAGGAGCTGCTGGAGTCGATCAAGCGCGATACCATCCGCGTGCTGTCGCACGTTCAGGTACGCCGCGAAGACCCGGTCGAAGAGGAAGCCCGCCTGCGCCGCGAGGCCGAGGAGTTGGCCAGCCGCATGCAGTTCGAGCACGCCCCAGCCCCTGGCCTGGAAGGCGAGCAGCTGAGCGAGGAGGAGGCCGAAGTGGCCGTTGCCTCGGCGCCGGTGCGCAACGAGCAGAAGCTGGGCCGCAATGAGCCTTGCTGGTGTGGTTCGGGCAAGAAGTTCAAGCATTGCCACGGGCAGATCGAATGATCTGACCTGGGTGTTGTAACCTGATACATCCTGGGGCCGCTTTGCGGCCCCGTTTTTTGTACATCCACCGAATTTTCTAGGAGCGCTCTAATGGCTGTTGGTCTTGGTCCTTTGCCCACCCTGCACCCGGTTGCGGGTTTTGAACTCGGCATCGCTTCTGCCGGCATCAAGCGTCCTGGGCGCAAGGATGTGGTGGTCATGCGCTGCGCCGAAGGCTCCAGCGTGGCGGGCGTGTTCACCCTCAACGCGTTCTGCGCGGCACCGGTGATCCTCTCCAAGCAGCGTGTACAGGGCACCGTGCGCTACCTGTTGACCAACACCGGTAATGCCAACGCCGGTACCGGCGCCCCAGGGCTGGCAGCCGCCGAACGCACCTGCGCCAAGCTGGCCGAACTGGCCGGCGTACCCGCCGAATCGGTACTGCCGTTCTCCACCGGGGTGATCGGCGAGCCACTGCCGGTCGAAAAGATCGAAGGCGCGCTGCAGGCCGCCCTCGATAACCTGTCGGAGAACAACTGGGCCGAAGCGGCCACCGGCATCATGACCACCGATACCTTGCCCAAGGGCGCCAGCCGCCAGTTCCAGCACGATGGCGTGACCGTGACCGTGACCGGTATCAGCAAGGGCGCCGGCATGATCCGCCCGAACATGGCCACCATGCTTGGCTACATCGCCACCGACGCCAAGGTTGCCCCGGCGGTGCTCAAGGACCTGATGCTGGACGGCGCCAACAAGTCGTTCAACCGCATCACCATCGATGGCGACACCTCGACCAACGATTGCTGCATGCTGATCGCCACCGGCAAGGCCAACCTGCCAGAGGTCACCGAAGCCAGTGGTGCGCTGTTCGAGGCCCTGAAAAAAGCCGTGTTCGAAGTGTGCATGGACGTGGCCCAGGCCATCGTGCGTGACGGCGAAGGTGCGACCAAGTTCGTGACCGTGCAGGTCAACGGCGGTGGCAACCACCAGGAATGCCTGGACGTTGGATACGCAGTGGCCCACTCACCGCTGATCAAGACCGCACTGTTCGCGTCGGACCCGAACTGGGGCCGTATTCTCGCCGCGGTGGGCCGTGCCGGTGTGCCGGAGCTGGACGTGAGCCTGATCGACGTCTACCTGGATAATGTGTGCATCGCCAGCCAGGGCGGCCGCAGCCCCAGCTACACCGAAGCCCAGGGCTCGGCAGTGATGGCCCAGGAAGAGATCACGATCCGGATCGAACTGGGCCGTGGCCAGTGCAGCGAAACCATCTGGACCACCGACCTGTCGCACGAGTACGTGAAGATCAACGCCGAATACCGTACCTGATGCAGTGCTGGGGTCGGGCAACGACCCCACAATTCCAGAACCAGGAGACGAACCATGAGCGATCACCTGAACTTCGGCGACACGTTGCGCGCCTTGTTGCAGGCTGGCCTGGCGGAGCGTGAAGTGTGAAACGGATTCATGTTGTAGCAGCAGTCATTCGTGGCGCCGATGGCCGCATTCTGATCGCGCGGCGGGCCGCCACCCAGCACCAGGGTGGCCTGTGGGAGTTTCCCGGCGGCAAGGTCGAAGCCGGTGAAAGCGTGGAAGCGGCACTGGCCCGCGAGCTGCGCGAAGAGCTGGGTATCGAGGTGAGCCGTTCGCGTGCGCTGATCAAGGTCAGCCACGACTACCCGGACAAGCAGGTGTTGCTGGACGTGCGTGAAGTGCAGGCCTTTACCGGCGAAGCGCATGGCGCCGAGGGTCAGCCGCTGGCGTGGGTTGCCCCGCGCGATTTGCCGCAGTACGAATTTCCCGAGGCCAACCAGCCGATCGTGGCTGCCGCGCGCCTGCCGGACCAGTACCTGATTACCCCCGATGGCCTGGAAGTGCCGCAACTGCTCAAGGGCATACAGAAGGCGGTTGCCAGTGGCATTCGCCTGATTCAGTTGCGCGCCCCGGACATGTACGACCCCAAGTACCGCGACGTGGCGGTGGATGCGGTTGGGCTGTGTGCGGGCAAGGCGCAGTTGATGCTCAAGGGGCCGCTGGAATGGCTGGGCGATTTCCCTTCGGCCGGCTGGCACCTGACCGCGGCGCAGTTACGCAAGTACGCCGCCAAAGGTCGGCCGTTTCCCCGCGAGCGTTGGTTGGCGGCTTCCTGCCACTGCGCCGAAGAGCTGGCACTGGCCGAGCAGATGGGCGTCGACTTCGTCACCCTGTCGCCAGTCCAGGCAACCCAGACCCACCCCGAGGCGGCGCCGTTGGGCTGGGACGAAGCTCGACGTTTGCTGGCCGGGTTCAGCAAGCCGGTGTACTTGCTGGGTGGGGTAGGGCCGGGTGAGCGCGAGCGAGCCTGGGAAGCCGGGGCCCAGGGTGTGGCCGGCATCCGGGCATTCTGGCCCGAGGCCTGAGCCATTGGGGCGGCCCTTCGCGACACCGCGCAGGCCGCCCCGACCCTGTCAGCCCTGCGGCTTTTCAGCAGGCTGCCACAACACCTCGGCCACCCCCTGTCGCCGCCCGATGATCCGCGCCGCCACGAACAGCAGGTCGGACAGGCGGTTGATGTACGCCAGACCTACCCCTTCCAGTGGTTCCAGCGCATGCAGCTGCTGGCAGCGCCGCTCGGCGCTGCGCGCCAGGCTGCGGCACACATGGGCCTGCGCCACCAGCATCGAACCACTGGGCAGGATGAAGTTCTTCAGCGGCCCCAGCTCTTCGTTCCACACATCGATGACCGCCTCCAGGCGCTCCACTTCTGCCTGGTTCAAGGCCTGGTAGCTGGGCATGGCCAGCTCGCCACCCAGGTCGAACAAGCGGTGCTGACACGGCGCGAGCACCTTAGTGAGCTCTTCCAGGCCTTGCTCGGCCAGGCCTGCCAAAAGCACGCCGAGCTGGCTGTTGAGGCTGTCTACCTCGCCAATGGCTTCTATGCGCGGGTGGCTTTTCGGCACCCGCCGGCCGTCGCCCAGGCCGGTTTCGCCCTGGTCGCCGGTACGGGTGTAGATCTTCGATAGGCGGTTGCCCATGTCATTGCTCCGGTAAGGTCGGCGCCGCTGCTGCCGGCTGGCCGAGGGGCAGGCGCAGGGTGAAGCACGTCCCCTGGCCAGGCGTGGAGTGCACCTCCATCTGCCCCTTGTGGTTGTTGGTGATGATGAAGTACGAAACCGACAGGCCCAGCCCGGTGCCCTGGCCGATTTCCTTGGTGGTGAAGAACGGCTCGAAGGTACGCTTGCGCACGGCCTCTGGCATGCCGACGCCATTGTCCTCGACCTGGATCTCCGCCCACGGCGGGTTCAGCCGGGTACGCAGGGTGATCCGCCCCGGCTCGCTCGGTTGCGGGCGCAGGTGGATGGCCTGGGCGGCGTTCTTCAACAGGTTCAACAGTACCTGTTCCAGTTCGTTGGCAGTGCACGGCACGGGCCCCAGTTCAGGGTCGAACTGCCGCACGATGGCCTGCCCCTTGAAGTCGAAACCGATCGCCAGGTCGAAGTCGTTGCCGGCAATTTCCACCGCCTGGTCGATCAGCGCCGGCAGCTCGCAAGGCTCCAGCCGTCGGTTGCTGCGGCGGCTGAAGCTGAGCATGTGGGTGACGATCTTCGCCGCGCGGGCCCCGGCCTGCTGAATGCCATCGAGCAGTTGCGGCACTTCGCGGCTGGCCAGGTAGCGGTTGATCATGGCCAGGTCGAGGCCAAGCTCGCTGGCCTGTTCCTGGTTGCGGGGCAGGTCTGCCGACAGGCGTCGGCGGATGTTCTGTACGTTGTGCAGGATGGCGCCCAGCGGGTTGTTGATTTCGTGAGCCATGCCCGCCGCCAGGCCGCCGACCGAGAGCATTTTTTCCGACTGGACCATCATTTCTTCCAGCGACAGGCGCTGGGTGATGTCGTCGATGCGGATCACCACGCCGCGCCCGCCGCCGCCGGTGAGCGGGTAGAAGGTGAGGGCGTAATGGCGCAGCTCGTCGCCCTTGGGCCAGGTGACCCGCTCGATCTTGGCCACCCGGTGCTTTTCCACGGTTTCCTTGAGTTGCGGCAGGAACGGCTTCAGCGGCTCGAAGGCGATGAATACCGGCTGGTTCAGCGCCTCATGCAACGGCGTGCCGGAGAGGACCGTGGCTTCGTGATTCCACTGGGTGACATAGAGCTGTTCGTCCAGGGCGATCAATGCCGAAGGCATCGAGTCGATGATGCTGTTGAGGTAGTTCTGGAAACCGGTGAGTTTTTTCTCGATTTTGCTGCGCACCTGCACTTCCAGTTCCAGCTTGCGGTTGGTATGGCGGGTTTCCTCGGCCAGGCCCTGGGCCTGGTCATAGGCATCCTGGAACTCGTCACGGGCGCGTTTGAGTTGCTGCTCACGGGCCTCGATGCGCGAAAGCATGGTGTTGAAGGCGTCGGCCAGGCTGCCGATCTCATCGTCGTTGCCGCGCCGGGCGCGAAGGGCGTAGCTCTCTTCGCGGGTGACCTGGCGGCTGAGTTCTTCAAGCTGGTTGATCGGTTGGGTGATCAGGCGTTTGATCTGGCGGGCGATGAAGATCCACAGCAGGATGCTGAACACCAGGATAGCCAGGCTGGCACTGAGCGTGCCGGTGTAGAACGCGGTGGGCAGCTCGCTGCTGGCCACCAGCAACAGGTGGGCCGGCGGGTTGGCCTCGCGCGGGATGCGGATCAGTTGGGTGCTGCGAAACTCCATCAGGCGCCAGCCGTCGATGTTGCGAAAGCGCTTGGGCAAGGTCAACGGGTCGCCATGCTGGAGTTGCGCCAGCATGCGACCGTCCCCCCCGTACACGGCTGCCGCGCGCAGCGGGGTGTAGCTGTCCAGCTCCTTGAGCAGGGCACTGGCGGTGTCTGGGGTGTCGCCCGCGCGCTCGGCCAGTTGCGGGTTGGCCACCAGCCGGCCGATGGTCTGCAGGGCCTGGGGTGCCATGCTCTCCTGGGTGATCCAGTAAGCCGCGCTGATGAAGGTGAGGTTGGCCACCAGCAGGATGGTCACGAGCAATACCAGCAGGGCCGCCAGCAGCTTCTGCCCGACCGGGAGGTTTTCCAGGCGATGGCGCAAGGTCATGGGCTAGGCAGTGTCCGTATCCAGGTAATAGGGCTGCGTCAGTCGCAGGGCAAGCCACGTAAGCGCAGGTGTTCGACCAGGCGTTGCAGCAGGTGTTCCAGTTGCGGCAGCTGCAGGCCGTGCCGCGCGGCAACCCGGCAGGCATGGCCGAGCAGGTAATGCACCTCGGTGCGTCGGCCTGCGTGCACGTCCTGGTACATGGAAGAGTAGTTGGCTGCGGTGGCCACGATCACCCGTTGCACTTCTTCGTCCAGGCCCTCGGCCGCTTGCGGCTGGCCACAGCGGCGCAGCAGTGCGGCCAGTTCGGTGCACAGGCCATGTACTTCCGCCAGGTGGCCCAGCAAGCCGCCGTTCTGGCAAGCGTGCAGCACGGTCAGCGGGTTGATCGCGCAGTTGAGGGCCAGCTTGCGCCACAGGCGGGTGAGGATATCCACCGTCCATTCGGCAGGGATGCCTGCTTCGTGCAGGTCATCGAACCAGGCCGGCAGCGCCGGGTTGCGCGGGTCGCCCAGCCAGTTGAAGCCATGCCCGGCAAAACGCACTTGCCAGTCGCCCTCGCGGAAGGCGCCTTCGGTGCTGGAGGCGAAAACGCAGCGCGCCTGTGGCAGCAGGTCTGCCACCGCGTCCTGGCTGCCCAGGCCGTTCTGTAGCAGTAGCACGTCTGCGCCCTCGGCCAGGCGTGGTACCAGGCCGGCAATCGCCGGGGCCGCGTCGTAGGCCTTGCAGGCCACCAGCAGGCGATGGATCGGCCCGTCAGCCTGGGCGGTTTCGGCGGGTATGGCGTAGTGCCGGGGCTGTTCTTGCTCGATCAACGTCAGGCCGCCAGCCTGCTCATAGGCCTGCAGCCTTTGCCGATCGCGCAGCACCAGGCGCACTGCCTTGCCCGCGCGTGCCAGGCGGCAAGCCCACAGGCTGCCGAGGCTGCCGGCGCCGAGAATATGCCAGGTGCTGCTCATATGCGTTTCGCAACCCGTTATAATGAGCCCGCATTTTAACCGTCAAACCCGGCGCGCTCCATCTTCAGCCTGAGCGCGCTTTTATTTTGGGAGAACAACCATGCCTTCGTTCGACGTGGTATCGGAACTGGACAAGCACGAAGTGCAGAACGCGGTGGACAACGCCATCAAGGACCTGGACCGCCGTTACGACCTCAAAGGCAAGGGCTCCTTCGAGTTCAAGGACAAAGAGCAGACCGTGATGCTCACCGCCGAGGAAGAGTTCCAGCTCGAAGCCATGCTGGAAATCCTGCGCCTGGCGCTGGTCAAGCGCAAGATCGACGTGAAATGCCTGGAAACCAAGGACCCGTATGCGTCCGGCAAGGAAAAGAAACAGGAAGCCAAGTTCCGCGAGGGTATCGACAAGGACCTGGCCAAGAAGATCGTCGCCACCATCAAGGACGGCAAGCTGAAGGTGCAGGCCGCCATCCAGGGTGAGCAGGTACGGGTAACCGGCAAGAAACGCGACGACCTGCAGGAGGCCATTGCCTTGCTGCGGACCAAGGAATTCGAGATGCCGCTGCAGTTCAACAACTTCCGCGACTGATGCGGGTGTGGCCAGGAACCCCCATGGCTCAATGATGTCCATGGGGGCCGGGGCCGTGTGATAGCACGGTCTGTTCTACCGTGTACTTGCCGTTCGGCATCAGGAGATGAATATGGATTTGAACGCTGAAGTCGATCAGCTGGTTCGCCAGTCGCAAACCTGGATCCCCTTGATCATGCAATACGGCAGCCGTGTGCTGCTGGCGCTGGTGACCCTGGCGGTCGGCTGGTGGATCATCAACAAGGTCAGCGCCCGCCTGGGCAAGCTGGTCGGCCTGCGCAATGCCGACCTGGCGTTGCAGGGCTTCATCAGCACCCTGGCCAACATCGTGCTGAAGGTCCTGCTGCTGGTCAGCGTGGCATCGATGATCGGCATCGAGACCACCTCGTTCGTCGCGGCTATCGGTGCCGCCGGCCTGGCCATCGGCCTGGCGCTGCAGGGTAGCCTGGCCAACTTCGCTGGCGGCGTGCTGATCCTGATGTTCCGCCCGTTTCGCATCGGCGACTGGATCGAGGCACAAGGCGTTGCCGGCACTGTCGACAGCATCCAGATCTTCCACACCGTGCTGCGCACCGGTGATAACAAGACGGTGATCATGCCCAACGGCAGCCTGTCCAATGGCATCATCACCAACACCAACCGCCAGCCCACGCGCAAGGTGGTGTTCGATGTGGGCGTGGATTACGAGGCCGATTTGCAGAAGGCCCGCAATGTGTTGCTGGAGCTGGCCCAGGACCCTCGCGTGCTGGCCGACCCCGCTCCGCAAGCGGTGGTGGCGACGCTGGGTGACAGTTCGATCACCGTGTCGCTGCGCTTGTGGACCAAGACCGCCGATTACTGGGATGTGATGTTCATGCTCAACGAGCAAGCGCGTGACCGCCTGAAGGCCGAAGGGATCGACATTCCGTTCCCGCAGCGGGTCATTCGGGTGGTGCAGGAAACTGCTGCCCAGTAACAGCGCATCAGCGCCGGGGCTGCACAGCGGCCCCGCTTTTTTCGCCCCGATTACACTTGTTCACAGCAAACCCCTGCAATTTCTGGCATATACCCTGCTCCTGCCTGTCACCCCTGATATGCCATCATGAAACCACTGCTGTACATCACCCCCCTGCGGGCCTTGCTGTTTGGCCTGACCCTGGCCCTGTTCGAACTGCTGACCTACCTGGCCAGTGACGCGGTGATGCCGGCTATGCCGGTTGTGGTCGGCGACCTGAAGGCCAGCCCTGAATACATCCCCCATGCGCTCAACCTGTACCTGCTCGGTGGCGTGGTGCTGCAGTGGCTGATCGGCCCGCTGGCAGACCGCTATGGTCGGCGCCCGTTGCTGCTGGCCGGCTGCGCGTTCTTCGGCCTGGCCTGCCTGGCGACCTTCTGGGCCAATGATATTGGCCTGTTCAACCTGTTGCGCCTGTTGCAGGGGATAGGCCTGGGCTTTGTGGTCACGGTCAGCTACCCGGCGCTGAACGAGGCATTCAGCGAGGCGGACGCTGTACGCATGATGGCGCTGCTGGCCAATATCGCGCTGTTGTCGCCGCTGCTTGGCCCGCTGGTCGGGGCCTTGCTGTTGCAGTGGCTGGACTGGCGTTGGCTGTTCGTGGCTTTCGCCGTGGGGGCCGTGGTGTGCTGGGGGCTGCTGTACCGGCTCATGCCCGAAACCCTGGGGGTAGAGCGCCGCGACGGTTCGCGCCTGGCGTTCACGCCGATCCACCTGTTGCCATTGTTGGCAGGCTACGGCCAATTGCTCGGCAACCGTCGCTTTGTCGCGGGCAGCGCCGCCCTGGGCCTGGTCGGGTTGCCGCTGATTGGCTGGATTGGCCTGTCACCGGTATTGCTGATTCACGATGAGGGCCTGACGACCCTGGAATATGCGCTGTGGCAGCTGCCGGTGTTTGGCGGGTTGATCCTGGGCAACCTGATCATCAACCGTATTGCCGACCGCTACCCGCTGCCGGCCCTGGTCCGTGGTGCCCTGTGGCCGTACCTGGCAGGGTTGAGCGTGATGGTGCTGGCGACATGGTATTGGCCGAGCGTGACCAGCTTGGTGGCAGGCATGTCGTTGTATGCACTGGGCCTGGGTGTGGCCAATGCGGTGCTGTACCGCATGACGCTGTTTTCCAGCGAGCAAAGCAAAGGCCTGGTCTCGGCCATGCTGGGGATGATCACCATCGCCCTGTTGGGGCTGGGTGGGGCGTTGCTGGCCATGATCGGCGCCGG
The DNA here is from genome assembly GCF_001320345.1 of Pseudomonas sp. NBRC 111127. Classification (NCBI taxonomy): domain Bacteria; kingdom Pseudomonadati; phylum Pseudomonadota; class Gammaproteobacteria; order Pseudomonadales; family Pseudomonadaceae; genus Pseudomonas; species Pseudomonas sp. NBRC 111127. The sequence goes on from NZ_BCBD01000067.1 coordinate 23,314, forward strand.
TGCCAGCTTGCTGCATTTCGCACTGGCGGCGGGGCTGGCGGGCGCGCTGGCGCTGTGGCCGTTGTGGTTTGTGGTGGGCGGCCGGCCGGGGCAAGGGGCCGTGGCTGACTGATCTGCAGTACCTGTGCCTTGTCGATCTGTAACTTGCCAAGGTCGCTATCGTGGCCTGCATGCGGGTCTTCCTGGTGCGACTCAATGCCATGCTCAGGACTGGCGAGCCTTGGCTGGATCTGGTGTTGCCTCAGCCGAAGAGGGTGTAGATCAACAGCCAAAATGCAGGACTCGAAGATCACACGGTTCCTGTGGGAGCGGGCGTGCCCGCGAACACCGGCGCAGCCGGTGCCAGACACCGCGTCGCCTGCTTCGCGGGCAAGCCCGCTCCCACAATGAATCGCGCAGGCTTTTCAAATTTTGGGAAAGACAGTTGCTCCTACAGGCGGGGCTGGCGGGCGCACTGGCGCTGTGACAGCCACACACAATCGCAATGTGGATTTTTACCCGCGTTGCCCGTCAGGCCGCTGCGCCTGGCTCTGCAAGCGGTTTACCGCGGCCAGCCTCCTGGCGCCACTGCAAGGCGATCAGGATCAGCGTAGGCACGCCCAGCAGGGCGGTAATCAGGAAGAAGTCGTGGTAACCGAACTTCTCCACCATCACCCCCGAGTACCCCCCGATCAACCGCGGCAGCAACAGCATGATCGAGCTGAGCAGCGCGTACTGGGTGGCCGAGAACTTCAGGTTGGTCAGGCTCGACAGGTACGCCACGAACGCAGACGTGGCCATGCCGGAGCTGAAGTTGTCCAGCGAAATGGTGACCACCAGCATTTCCAGGTTAGGCCCCATGTCCGCCAGCATCAGGAACAGGATGTTGGTGCCCGCCGATGCCGCGCCACCAATGAACAGGATGGGCATGATGCCGAAGCGCACGATCAGCAGCCCGCCGATACCGGCACCGACCAGGGTCATGATCAGGCCGAAGATCTTGCTGACACTGGCGATCTGGTCTTTGGTGAAGCCCATGTCGATATAGAACACGTTGGCCATCACGCCCATGACCGTGTCCGACATGCGGTAGGTGGCGATCAGGCCTAGCAATAGCAAAGCCTGCCAGCGGTAGCGGGCAATGAAGTCGTTGACCGGGGTCAGCACCGGGGCCAGGCCGCGGCGGCCCAGGCTCGACAGGCACGCCCAGGTCAGCAGCACATAGAGGATCAGGCGCAGGAAGGCGCGGTCTTCGAGCAACAGGTCGAGCGGCGTGGCATCCCCGGAGATGACCGTGGACCAGCCGGTATTGAACATCTGGGTGAAACTGGCGGGCACCGACACCAGCAGGATGATCAGCACGAACACCGAGGCCATCTGGTGCACCAGGCCGTAGCGCGCAGCCGACAGCTGGGTGCGCAGCGGCACTGGCGGTTCGCGCATGACCAGGGTCGTGAACAGCGCGGGCAGCATCATGACCCCGAACATCACGTAGGTGCCGGCCCAGGCTTTATGCAGGTAACTGAAGCCGGTGGACCCGAACCACTCGGCGAAGAACAGCGCGCCGGCGGTGGCGAGCAGGGCGGCGACCCGGTAGCCGGCCATGTAGCTGGCGGCCAGGGCGGCCTGGCGCTGGTCGTCGGCGATTTCCAGGCGGTAGGCATCCACCGCGATGTCCTGGGTGGCCGAGGCAAAGGCCACCAGCACGGCCATGGCGATCAACCAGGACAGATGTTGTTGCGGGTCGCACAGGCTCATGCCGACCAGGCCGATCACCACCAGTGCCTGCGACAGCAGCAGCCACGAGCGCCGGCGCCCCAGGCCGCCGAGCAGCGGCAGGCGCCATTGGTCGAGCAACGGTGACCACACCCACTTGAAGGCGTAGGCCAGGCCGATCAGGCTGGCGTAACCAATGGTTTCGCGGGCCACCCCAGCCTCGCGCAGCCACACCGACAGGGTCGAGAACACCAACATGTAGGGCAGGCCGGCGGCGAAACCGAGCAGCAAAAGTACCAGGGTTGACGGGCTGGCATAGGCAGCGAGCGCAGCGCGCCAGGTTTTACGGGGCATGGGCCAACATCTGCCTCAAGTTTTCGAAAACAAAGCGCGCACTCTAACCGCTGTGATCTGTCGGGCGCCAGCCATGGCGCGTCATATCCACACGATTGTTGGTCACATTCACGCCTTCTGCACGCAGCCGCGCCCGTTGTTCATCCCCGGCCGGTGTGCCCAGCGCCAGGCTCAGGCGGCCCCCTGCGCCCAGCACCCGGTGCCATGGCAGGCGGGTTTGCGCAGGCAGTTGCCCGAGGGTGCGCCCTACCCAGCGGGCTGCGCGGCCAAGCCCGGCCAGCGCTGCGAGCTGGCCATAGCTCACGACTTTGCCCGCCGGTACTTGGCCAAGCACCGAATACAGTGCCGTTCGTCGACCTTCTGCCGATTCCGGCATGTGCTCAGGTCCCCCAGACATGGCGCCCCCCTTGGGCTGTGGATGAAACCGGACAAATGGTCAGGTAAATGCGTATTGAACTCAATGCCAGGCTGCCGGTCTGTGCTTGCTCTGGTCGGCGGTAGCTGGATAATGCCCGGCTTTTTTCTTCGAATCGAACCGTATTACGTCTATGCATTCTAGATCCCTGTTGTGCCTGCTCGCTGCTTCCCTGTGCGCCTCCCCGGCGTTGGCCGATACCGTGTGGATGAAGAACGGTGACCGGCTCAGTGGCAAGATCAAAGTTTTCGATGGCGGCAAGCTGCTGCTGGAAACGCCCTACGGCGGCTCCATTGCCCTGGACTGGAAACAGGTGCAGACCCTGGAAAGCGACCAGGAACTGCTGGTCAAGCAGGATGCCTACACGGGCGAGAAGGCCAAGTCGCTGAAGGCCGCTGAACCGGGCAAGGTGACCTTGGCCAACGGCGAGGCACCCAAGACCGTGGAGCTGGCCAGCATCGAGCAGATCATGAAGCCCAAGCCCTTGGTCGAAGACTTCGTGTGGAAAGGCAACGTGGATGTGGCGCTGGACTACAAGCGCGCCGAAAACGATACCGACGACTACGATGTCAGCTTCAAGACCACGGCCCGCCACGGCCGCTGGCGGCACAACGCCGAAGGCGAGTACAACCGCGAAACCAAGGACGACGTCACCACCACCGACAACTGGAGTGCCGAATACGCGCTGGACCGCTTCATTACCGAGAAGTGGTTCTGGCAGGGGCGGGCGGAATACAAGCGTGACCGCATCGAAGACCTTGCCCGCCAGCGCACCGTCGGTACCGGCCCGGGTTACCAGTTCTGGGACAACGAACTCGGCGCATTCTCGCTGGGGTCGCTGATCAACCGCACCGACTTCGAGTACCAGGACGGCAGCAAGGACAACTTCTATTCCGCTGCCGTGAAGTGGGACTACACCCGTTACCTGATCGGCAAGAACGTGCAGCTGTTCACCAACGGCGAGCTCGCCAAACCGCTGGGTGGGGTGGCCGACTATTCACTGGATGCCGAGGTGGGGCTGCGCTACAAGGTTACCGAATGGGCTTCGCTCAACCTCAAGGCGGAGCGTGACATCATCAGCGGCACGAGTGAAAGCGATCTGGAGAAGACGCGCTATACCGCGGGCTTTGGCGTGACCTGGTAAACCGCCGGGCCGCACCGCGGCCCCATTGGCACCCGGTGTGATAATGCTTATCTTGTCACCCATCCCGTTTGCCACCAGGAGCCGCACCCAGTGAGTACCAACGCCATCCGCCCAGCCCGGGAACTGCTGCTCAAGGAATACCGCGGCGTGCTCTCGACGCATTCCAAGTCGATGCCGGGCTACCCGTTCGGCTCGGTGGTGCCGTACTGCCTGGACGCTCACGGCAACCCGCTGATCCTCATCAGCCGCATTGCCCAGCACACCCACAACCTGCAAAAAGATCCCAAGTGCTCGCTGCTGGTAGGTGAGCGCGAAGCTGAGGATGTGCAGGCGGTGGGGCGCCTTACGGTAATGGCCGAAGCGCACAAGCTGGTCGAGGCAGACGCCATCGAGGCTGCCGCCGAGCGTTACTACCGCTACTTCCCGGACGCTGCCGGCTACCATAAGGCTCACGACTTCGACTTCTGGGTGCTGCAGCCGGTACGCCACCGCTACATCGGCGGCTTCGGCGCGATCCACTGGCTCGACCAGGTCACCCTGGCCAACCCGTTCGCCGGCACGGCCGAGGCCAGTATGGTCGAACACATGAACAGCGACCACGCCAATGCCATAGCCCACTATGTGCAACTGACCGGCCTGCCGAACCATGCCACAGCGCAACTGGCCGGGGTGGACAGCGAAGGCATGCACCTGCGCATCGGCCAGGGGGTGTACTGGTTACCCTTCCCGCATATTTGCAATACGCCGACACAAGTCCGCGAGGCCTTGGTTTTGCTGGCGCGCGCCGATCAGTGGCCCACGCCTGCAGGGGGCGAGGGTTGAAAAAGCGTGCACTTGCATCCACTTGATGGTCTTAAAGGAAGGTTCTCTTCCGACGAGGAATGCTTTGATGCGTGCTTTTCTACTGTTGCTTCTGCTGTTTCCAGTGCTGGAGCTGTTCGTATTCGTCAAGGTCAGCGCGGCCATCGGTTTCTTCCCGGCGCTGTTGCTGATCATCGCCGGTTCCGCCTTGGGGGTGCTGGTCATGCGTGTGGCTGGCCTGGCCACCGCCCTGCGCGCCCGGGAAAGCCTGCAGCGCGGTGAGTTGCCTGCCGAGGACATGTTCCAGGGCATGATGCTGGCGGTGGGCGGTGGTTTGCTGCTGCTGCCGGGCTTTATCAGCGACGTGCTGGGCCTGCTGTGCCTGCTGCCGTTCACCCGCCAGCTGGCCGCGCGCAAGCTGCGCGAACGCGCCGAGGCCCAGGCCATGCGCCAGCGCGCGTTCCAGGACGACCCGTTCCAGGCCCAGCCGCGCGATGGCGGCCACCGGCCGAACGTGATCGAGGGCGAGTACGAGCGCCGCGACAAGTAACCACCGCTTTCCACTACGGGGCCGCATATGCGGCCCCGCGTTTTTTCCGCGAGCTGAAAAATTTTGTAGGGCAAGCCTTGTAATTGGATATGGCGGCCTCATGTATGTGGTCACCGCAAGGTTTCTGGCATTAACGCCAGACATTACTCAGGTGGCTTGCCCTTGGCGGGCTACCTTCCGGCAACGCCGGACAGCCTCAACCCGCCGGTTTCGATACCGGCCGATGAAAACCACAATTTGGGAGAGATCGACAATGAAGCTTCGTCCTCTGCATGACCGCGTAGTCATCCGTCGCAGCGAAGAAGAATCGAAAACCGCTGGCGGTATCGTCCTGCCGGGTTCGGCCGCTGAAAAACCTAACCGCGGCGAAGTCGTTGCTGTTGGCACCGGTCGCGTTCTGGAAAACGGCGAAGTCCGTGCACTGGCCGTCAAGGTCGGTGACAAAGTGGTTTTCGGCCCTTACTCGGGCAGCAACACCGTGAAAGTCGATGGCGAAGACCTGCTGGTCATGGCCGAGAATGAAATCCTCGCCGTT
>NZ_BCBD01000068.1:0-28654 GCF_001320345.1 Pseudomonas sp. NBRC 111127
TGGCCGGTAACCGCAATGAACGGGCGCGCCTGCTGGCAGGCTTGTACACCGCCTGTTCGCGAGCGCGGCATGAGCTGATCGTGCCGGGGGGGATGCTGGATTGGGTCAAGGACCAGGTGCGCGATTGAGGTTGGCAGAGGCTGCAATGCAGCCCCTGCTTCACTGGACTCAGTTACGGTCCAGCCACACGGTCTGGGCATTGGTGAACTCCCGCACACCAAAGTGCGACAGCTCGCGCCCGAAGCCGCTTTTCTTCACGCCGCCGAACGCCACGCGGGGGTCGGATGCGCAGTAACCATTGATGAACACGCCACCGGTATCCAACGCGGCAGTCATGCGCTCGGCCAGCGCATAGTCGGCGGTGTAGATGGTCGCCGCCAGGCCGAATTCGCTGTCGTTGGCCAGCTCCACGGCATGCTCGGCGTCACGGGCCGTGATGATCGCCGCCACCGGGCCGAACAGCTCTTGCTTGAATGCTGTCATGTCCGGGGTCACATTGGCGAACACGGTCGGGGCATAGAAGTTGGCAACGCCTTCGACCTTGTGGCCGCCCAGCAGCAGGGTGGCACCCTCGGCCAGCGTCGCCTGTACCTGGCCATCCAGCTCGTCGCGCAGGTCGTAGCGGGCCATGGGGCCGATGTAGGTGTCGTCCTGCAGCGGGTTGCCCATGTTCAGCTGCCGGGTTGCCTCGACGAACTTGCGGGTGAACGCGTCGGCAATGCTTGCTTCCACGATCATGCGCTTGGCCGCTGCGCAGACCTGGCCGGTGTTCTGGTAGCGACCGATGACGGCTGCCTGGACGGCGGCGTCCAGGTCGGCGTCAGCCAGTACGATGAACGGGTCGGAACCGCCGAGTTCGAGCACGCATTTTTTCAGTGCGGCACCGGCCTGGGCACCGATCGCCATGCCGGCACGCACGCTACCGGTCAGGGTCACCGCGGCAATGCGCGGGTCGTTGATGGCGCGGGTGACGCCCTCCGGGGTCACGTTCAGCACTTCGAAAACGCCTTGCGGCAGGCCGGCATCCTTGAACAGTTCGCCCAGCAGGTAGGCGCTGCCCATTACGTTCGGCGCGTGCTTGAGCACGTAGGTATTGCCGGCCAGGATCGCCGGCACGGCGCCGCGCAGTACCTGCCAGACCGGGAAGTTCCAAGGCATCACCGCCAGGATAGGGCCCAGCGGGCGGTATTCGATGCGGGCCTTTTCGACCTGGGTAGGCTCGGCGGCCAGCATCGCGGGGCCATGCTCGGCATACCAGCGGCACAGGCCAACGCACTTGGCGACTTCGCCGCGGGCCTGGGCGATGGGCTTGCCGATTTCACGGCTGATCATCTGCGCGAAGGCCTCGGCCTTGGCTTCAAGGGTGCTGGCCAAGGCGAGCAGGTACTCGCTGCGCTGACCCAGCGACACTTGGCGCCACTGGCGGTAGCCGGCCTTGGCACGCTGCAGCGCCGCTTCCAGTGCGGCGTCGGTGTCGAACGGGTAGGCGCCGATCTGCTCGCCGGTGTACGGGTCGAGGGAGATGGCGTGGGTCAGGCTGCTGATCGCACTCATGGCAGGGCACTCTCGTCGTTATTGAACAGTGGAGCCAGACTAGTGGGCTATGGCTTTAATGAAAACTGAATAATAATGAGCGAAACATTCACGTTTGGAGAAGGGCTGTGGACCTGGTGCAACTGGAGATCTTCAAGGCCGTGGCGGAGCAGGGCAGCATCAGCGCTGCCGCGCAGCATATCCATCGGGTGCCTTCCAACCTGACCACGCGCATCAAGCAGTTGGAAGAGGACCTGGGTGTGGAACTGTTCATCCGCGAGAAAAGCCGCTTGCGCCTGTCACCCGCGGGTTGGAACTTCCTGGAATACACCCGGCGCATTCTCGACCTGGTGCACGAGGCCCGCCTGACCGTGGCCGGTGAAGACCCGCAGGGCACCTTCGCCCTGGGCTCGCTGGAAAGCACCGCAGCCGTGCGCATCCCGGCCTTGCTGGCGGCCTACAACCAGCGCTACCCCAAGGTGGACCTGGACCTGTCCACCGGCCCTTCAGGGACCATGCTCGAGGGGGTGTTGTCTGGCCGCCTGGTGGCTGCGTTCGTCGATGGCCCGGTGTTGCACCCCACGCTGGAGGGCATCCCGGTGTTCGAGGAAGAGATGATGGTCATCGCACCGCTCAATCATGCCCCGGTGACCCGCGCCCAGGACGTCAACGGTGAAAACATCTACGCGTTCCGGGCCAACTGTTCGTACCGGCATCACTTCGAAAACTGGTTCGTCCAGGACCAGGCGGTTCCCGGCAAGATCCATGAAATGGAGTCGTACCACGGCATGCTCGCCTGCGTCAGCGCCGGGGCCGGCCTGGCCATGCTGCCGCGCAGCATGCTCGACAACATGCCGGGCTGCAGCACGGTCAGTGCCTGGCCCATGTCGGAAGACTTCCGCTACCTGAAAACCTGGCTGGTGTGGCGACGTGGCACGGTATCACGCAGCTTGAGCATGTTCGTGAAACTGCTTGAAGAAAAGAACGCAAACCAATGATTTACAACTACTAATCTACGTCTAGTCCGCACGTCTGTACGGCGCTCGCGGTGTGGTAGCGCCTCACACCGCAACGGTGTATGAGCAATAATGGCAATTTACTTCCAACTTTCGGATTATCTGGACAATAATCAGAAAAATATTACCTCGTGTGACCGGTCGGGATGAACCGGTCACCGCTTAATCGAGGGGCTTCAGCCCCCGCTTGCCGTGTAGACCATCAGGAGAGTCGTAGATGAAAACCCGTCTCGCAGCATCGCTGGCCGTTGCCGTGCTGGCACTTGCCGGCGCTGGCACGGCCCAGGCCGCGCAGGTGTCCGGCGCCGTGGGCGTTACCAGCCAGGGCGACATGACCTACCGCATTGGTATGTCGTTCGACTGGGACAAGAAGTGGCTGCAAAGCGACATCGGCTATGTCAGCGGTTACTGGGACGCCGGCTACACCTACTGGGAGGGCGGCGACGCCAGTGGCGCCCATTCGCTGTCGTTCAGCCCGGTGTTCACCTATGAATTCAGCGGTTTCACCTACACCCCGTACATCGAAGCGGGCATCGGCCTGGCCGCGTTCTCCAAGACCGATGTGGGCGACCAGCGCCTGGGTTCGTCGTTCAACTTCGAGGACCGTATCGGCCTTGGCCTGAAACTGCCAGGGGAGCAGAAGGTCGGGCTGCGTGCGATCCATTATTCCAACGCCGGGATCAAGCAGCCCAACGATGGCATCGAGTCGTATTCGCTGTTCTACAGCAAAGGTTTCTGACAGGTAGGGCTGCTTATGCAGCCCCAGCCGTTCAGAAGGTGTACGCAACGCCAGCCTGTACCGTACGCGGCGCACCCGGGTAGGCATACAGGTTGAATGCGCCTTCGTCATACGCCTTGTTGAACAGGTTCTTCACATCCAGGTTCAGGCGTATATGGTCGTTGACCTGGTAGAAAGTCAGCAGATCAACCACCGTGTATTGCTCCATGGTGTAGGTGGTGGCCTCGGTCTGGCCGTTGCGGTCATCCACGTATTTCACCCCAAGCCCCAAGCCAAGCCCCTTGGCGACACCGTCCTGGAACTCATAGGTGTTGAGCAGGCTGAAACTGTTGCGCGGGATATTGGCCAGTCGCGTGCCGGTTGGCAGGCGGTTGTCCTTGGTCACTTCGGCATCCACATAGGCGTAGCCGCCAATGACGCGCCACTCGGGGGTGACATTGCCAGCAACGTTGATATCCAGCCCCCGGCTGCGCACTTCGCCGGCCGCCACGCTGTAGTTCGGGTCCACCGGGTCGCGGGTCAACACGTTTTCCTTGACGATGTGGTAGACCGCTGCGTCGACACTCAGCTGGCGGTCGAGCGCTTCCCATTTCACGCCCAGTTCGTAGGACTTGCCCTTTTCCGGGTCGAAGCCCCCACCGTTGGCCGGGGTTCCCGTGTTGGGTTTGAAAGAGCGCGCGGTGTTGGCGTAGACGGCGACCGTGTCGGTGAGGTCATAGACCAGGCCAATCCGGGGCGTAGCACCGTTTTCGCCTTTGCTGAAATCACCGGCATTGTCCAGCTTGTTGTCGTAGTCATGCTCGAAGCGCTCGAAGCGTACCCCTGCCAAAGCCTTCAATCGCTCGGTCAGGGCCACCTGGTCCTGGATGAAGAAGGCCCAGGTCTGCAGGTTTTCCTTGTCCCAGGTCGTGGTGCGGGTCAGCGCCGGCCGTGGCTGGCCAAGCACCGGGTCGTAGATGTCGATGGGGTAGGTGCCCGCCACCGCAGAGGACCGCTGGATGATCGAGTTGTAGTCGTAGTTCTCGTACTCCACCCCCGTCAGCAAGGTGTGGCTGAAGCCGCCGGTGTCGAAGTAGCCGGTCAGGTTCAGCTGCCAGTCGCGATCGGTCCACTCCAGCTTGCGGTAGTTGAAGTTACGCTCCAGCGTTCGCCCATCCAGCGGCGCGCCGTTGGCTTCGACCGCATTGCCCTTGAGCGAGCCATCGAGGAACTGGAACCCGCCCGCCAGCGTCCAGTTGTCATTGAGTTGGTGCTCGAAACGTACCTGCGCCATGTTGTTGTCGTTGTGCAGCAGGTTATCGCTGCCTTTTTCCCAGATATAGGTGTCACGCGAGGCGCTGCCACGCTGGGTGGCGTAGCGGGTCAGGCCGCGGTCCAGCGGGTGGTTGTTGCGCATGAAGTCGCCTTCGAACACGACCTTGGTCGTGTCGTTGACCTGCCAGCTGAGCACTGGCGCCACGTCATAACGCTCGCTTTGCACATCATCACGGAAACTGTCGCCGCCCTCGCCAAGCAGGTTCAGGCGGTAGGCCAGCGAGCCGTCCTGGTTCAGCGGGCCGGCGGCGTCGAGGGTAGCGCGGTGCATGCCCTGGTCGTCGAACTGGCTGCCCAGGGTGACCTTGGGTTCTGATAGCGGCTGCTTGCTGACCACGTTGAAGGTGCCGCCGGGGTCGCCACGGCCGTACAGGCTGCTGGCCGGGCCGCGGATCACCTCCAGCCGCTCGACGGTATTGGCGTCTGGTGCGTTTGGGTAACCACGGTTGATCGGGAAACCGTTACGGTAAAACTCGCCGGTGGTAAAGCCGCGCACGGTGAAGGTGGTAAGGCCCTGGCCACCGAAGTTGTTGGCCCGGCCGACGCCACCGGCATAGTCCAGGCCGTCTTGCAGGCGCGTGGCACCGGTGTCTTGCAGCACCGCCTTGGGCACCACGCTGACCGACTGCGGTGTTTCGTGCAGCGCGGTGTCGGTGCGGGTGGCACTGGCGGAACGGTTGGCCTTGTAGCCGAGCACTGGGCCATCAGCCCGTTCGCTGTCGGCTGTGCCAGTGATGCTCAGGGCCTGAAGTTCGATCTGGGCCGGGTCGCTGAGCGGTTCGGGCTCGGCGAGGGCCATTGGGGAGACAGCATGAAGCACACAAAGCGAAACGAACGTGCGACGCATCGACTGGACGATCCTGAAGTAGGGCGCTGGGAGAAATTTGCGCCGCGAAATTACTACGAATCATTATCAAATGCATTAATTTTAAATCGCACGCGTGTGCCAGATGCGCTGCACGCCTGGGCCGGCGTTCAATCCTGGTCATTCCACCCGCCACCCAGTGCCGCAAACAGGTTCACCTCTGCCAGCAACTGCGCCAGGCGGTCGTTGATCAGCCCTTGCTGGGCACTGAACAACGCGCGCTGCGCGTCCAGGAAGGTGAGGCTGCTGTCCACGCCAATGCGGTAACGGTGCTCGGCCAGGTCGTAATAGCGTTGGCTGGCCGCGACCAGGTCGCGTTGTGCCTGCAGTTGGCGCTGGTAGGTCGCCCGCGCGGCCAGGCCATCGGCAACTTCCTGGAATGCGCGCTGGACGGCTCGCTGGTACTGCGCCACCTGAATATCCTTCTGCAGGCGCGCGTAATCCAGGCTGGCGCGCAGGCTGCCTGCGGTAAAGATCGGCAGGTTGATCTGCGGTTGGAACAGCCAGGTCCCCGAACCTGCATCGAACAGGCCACTGAGTTGGGGGCTGGTGCTGCCGGCATTGGCGGTGAGGCTGATGCTGGGAAAGAACGCCGCCCGCGCAGCACCGATATTGGCGTTGGCGGCGCGCAACTGGTACTCGGCCTGGCGTATGTCGGGGCGCCGCTGCAGCAAGTCAGACGGTAAACCGGCCGGCAGCCTGGCAATCTGCTCGGCCGCCAGGGGCTGTGCGACCCCCTTCGCAGCAACCGGGGCACCCACCAGCAGCGTCAGCTGGTTGAGGTCTTGCGCGACCAGCCGCCGGTAACGCGCCACTGCCGCCCGGGTGCTGTCCACGCGGGTGCGCGCCTGCACCTCATCCAGTGCCGACAGCGTGCCCGCCCGGCGCTGGTTACGGGCCAGGCGCAGGCTGCGCTGGTCAGTGGCCAGGGTTTCGTTGGCCAGGGTCAGCAGCGCCTGGTCGGCCTGCCAGGTCAGGTACACACTGGCAACGCTCGCCACCAGGCTCAGGCGGCTACTGCGCCGTGCCTGGTCACTGGCCAGGTAGTTCAGCAATGCCTGGTCGCTGAGGCTGCGCACCCGGCCGAACAGGTCGATTTCGTAGGCGCTCAGCCCCAGCGTGGCCGCGTAGCTGGAACTGATCATGCCTTTGCCGGTACCGGTCATGCCCCTGGGCAGGTACTGACGCTGGCCGTGGCCATCAGCCGCCACCTGGGGTAGCCGTTCGGCGCGCTGCACGCGGTATTGTGCCTGCGCAGCCGCGACGTTGAGTGCGGCGGTGCGCAGGTCGCGGTTGTTGGCCAGGGCGGCCTCGATCAACTGGCGCAGCACCGGGTCGCGGAATACCTGCTGCCCGGCTTCGACCGGCGGTGGCGTATCGGCGGTATAGGCGGGCCCTTGCGGAAACTGCGCGGGTACCGCAGGGGCGGGGCGGTGGTAAGCAGGGGCAAGTGAACAGCCGCACAACAGCGCGGCAAACAAGGTCAACACATGTCGGGGCATTGCAGGTTCTCGCAGTCAGGCACCGGCCATCCATTTCGCCAGGCCGTGGCGGCCGCTGACCCCTAGTTTGGCCGTGGCACGCTTGAGGTAGGTTTCCACCGAGCTGTTCTTCACATTCAACCGCTGGGCCATCTCTGGCACGGTACCGCCAGTAAGCAGCCCCAGGCATACCTCCTGTTCACGGGTCGACAGGCGCACGGCCTCGTGCACCAGCCGTTCACCGAACGCCTGGCGCAGCGAACCTGCTTCAAGCTCGCCCAGGCCGGCCCCTGCGGCGCGCGTGGCGCCCTGTTCAAGCAGTTGACCGTGGTGCTCGACCAAGGGCAGCAGGGTGTCGGACAAGCACTTGAGCTGGGACAATTCACTCAGGGCGAAGGCGCGCTGGCACGGCAGGCGATGAAAGCTGATCACCCAGCGCTTGCGGCCATTGCACGACACCAGGTGGCACTGATGGGCACTCTGGCGCGGGTGCAAGGCGCCAGGCGGGGCCTTGAACTCGATCAGCAGTGGGTCCTTCATCTGCATGATGCGCTGCAGCAGCGGTTGGTGCTGGTTTTCGCCAGCGGCGGCGGGTTGCAGCCCAGCACTGCCCAGCAGCTTGATATGGCTGACATTCGCCCGCTGCGGGTCAAGCGTCCATTCGCTGAGTTCGAGCCGGTGAACAGGCACCTGTGCTGCCACCAGGCCCAACATCTGGTCTGCAAAGCCTGCGGCGCCGGTGCTGGCGATCAATTCCCCCAATTGCAGGTAAAGCTGTGGGTCGGGGCGGTAGTCGCGGCTGTCGGTCAGCATCATTTCCTTGTCGTCCTTGGTTCAGGGTATTGCAGCAGGTGGTTTGGCGGGCCAGTGCTCCAGGGTGGAAGTAGGGTGGGGTGGGCGTATTCAAGCCCGCTGGCAGGCTGGCGTCTGTAATGGAAAACCGGGACAGAAAATGCCACCAAATGGCTGCCTTGGGTGGCGGCCGCACCACGCGGCGCGTGTGCCGAAGGCTGATTTGCCGGGTATTTGACGCCAGAACCACGGCGAATGCGCCCTGATCGCAGCGCGTAGACGCTGCCGTAGGCCATCGTGGGTGGTCGGCTATGGCCAATGTCCTACACGTTTTTCAGCAGCCCGCCCGCGCGCCCCGATTGTCCGGGTTTGGCAGGCCATACAGCTGTCGGCAGCGGTGCTTGAATGCGCGGATGATCAACCAGAAGGACCTGCCGAATCATGCCTGCCCCAGACACTTTCGCCCTGACCATCGCCCAGCGTGACATCTGGCTGGACCAGATCAGCCATGGCGACTCACCGCTGTACAACATCGGGGCGTACGTCGAGTTGCATGGGAATGTGGATGCCGGGCTGCTGCAGCAGGCGCTGCAGCACCTGGTGGCTGAGCACGATGGCCTGCGAACGGTGCTGGTCACACAGGGCGGGCTTGCCCGCCAGTACTTCGCCATGCACATGGCGGTCACCCTGGGCCGGCATGACCTGCGCCAGGCCAGCGAGCCTTTCGCAGCTGCATCAGGCTTGCTCGAGGCGCAAATGCGCACCCCTTATCAGCTGGATGCCGCCAGCCCGCTATGGGCGGCCACCTTGATCCGCATAGGCGAACAGCGTTACCTGCTGGCGCTGCAAGCCCACCATCTGATCCTCGATGGCTGGGGTGTGGACCAGTGGTTCAAGCAGCTCGCAGACCATTACCGCCTGTTGCAGCAAGGCCTGCCCCTGCCGCACGGGGCGGCGTCCTACACAGCCTTCATCGAGGACGACGCCCAGTACCAGGCATCCGCGCGGCAAACCCGCGATCGCGACTACTGGCTGGCCAAGTACCAGCAGTTGCCCGATGCCCTGCTGGCCCCGCGCGAACGCGCGAGCGCGGCAACCGCCACGCCCAGTGGCGCGCAGCGCCAGCCGTTCGACCGCGAACTGCTCGCGCGCATGCGCCGCTGCGCTGCCGACCTGCAAGCCTCGCCGCTGCACGTGCTGCTGGCCGCCTTGCACGTCTGCGTGACGCGCACCTGGCAGCGCGACGAGTGGGTGGTCGGGCTGCCGGTGCGCAACCGCGGCAACGCGCGCTTCAAGGCCACCCTGGGGTTGTTCACCCAGGTCAGCGCGCTGCGCCTGGGTTTTGCCCGCGAGTGCTCGTTCGCCACGCTGGTGCAGGGCATCCGCGATGCGCTCAAGCAGGATTTTCGCCATCAGCGCTTCGCCCTCAGTGAACTCAACCGCAGCCTTGGCGCACTGCGCGAAGAACGGCCGCAGCTGTTCGAACTGATGGTCTCGTTCGAGGACGACAGCAACGCACTGCAAATCACCGACGCGCCTGGTCATACGGTGATGATCTGCAACGGCCACGAACCCACGCCACTGAGTGTCCACCTGCGCTGCAACAGCCACAGCGACGCAGCCATGCTGCACGTGGTGCACAACCGCGCCTGGTTTACCGACGATGAAGCCCAGGCCCTGGCGCAGCGCCTGCTCCACGTGCTGGAGCAAGGGCTGCAACAGCCGCAGGCGACAGCCGGCGACTTCGACCTGCTTACCGCGCCTGAGCACGCTGCGCTCGAGCGGTGGAATGCCACGCAAATGCCAGTGGGGGCTGCGGGCCTGATTCAGCAGCGCATCCAGGCCCAGGCCAAGGCCCGGCCGGCCGCAGTGGCGGCGCGCTTCCATGACCAGGCGCTGACCTATGGCGAACTGGAGCGGCGCGCCGAACTGCTGGCGCAGCACTTGGCGGGCCTGGGCGTTGGGCCCGAACGCCGGGTTGCGCTGATCGCACAGCGCGGGCTGGATACCCTGGTAGGGTTGCTGGCCGTGCTCAAGGCCGGCGCTGCCTATGTGCCCATAGACCCTGCGCACCCCCGTGAGCGGCTTGCCTATCTGCTTCAGGACAGCGCCCCGGAGGTGCTGCTGACCCTGTCCCGGCTGGTGGATCGGCTGCCGGCCCACACCCTGGCGCAAATCGAACTGGACCGCTTCGACTGGGCCGCAGCGCCCGCCGGGGCGTTCGAGTTCGCCGCACAAGCGCCCACAGACCTTGCCTATGTCATCTATACCTCCGGCTCTACGGGCTTGCCCAAAGGGGTAATGGTCGAGCAGCGCATGCTGGCCAACCTGGTCGACTGGCACTGCAGCAGCTTCGACCTCGGCCCTGGGCGGCAGCAATCGAGCCTGGCAGGTTTCGGCTTCGATGCCATGGCCTGGGAGATCTGGCCGGCGCTGTGCAGCGGCGCGACCTTGCACCTGGCACCGGTGCGCGACGGGGCCGAAGACATCGACGCCTTGCTCGCCTGGTGGCGCGCGCAGCCGCTGGACGTCAGCTTTCTGCCCACCCCTGTGGCCGAGCATGCCTTTGCCCAGGGCGAGCTGCACCCCACCTTGCACACCCTGCTGGTCGGCGGCGACCGCCTGCGCCGCCTGGCCCGCGAGCAGCGCTACCGCGTGGTCAACAATTACGGCCCCACCGAAACCACGGTGGTGGCCACCTCGGGCGAAGTACTGGCGGGCAGGCCGCTGCATATCGGCGGGCCGGTGGCCAATACCCGGCTCTATGTGCTCGATGCTCAGCGCCAGTTGCTGCCGCCCGGTGCCGCGGGCGAGCTGTATGTGGGCGGCCAGGGGGTAGCCCGTGGCTACCTGAACCGCCCGCAGATGACAGCCGAGCGCTTTGTTGCCGACCCGTTCAGCCGCGAGCCGGGCGCCCGCCTGTACCGCACCGGGGACCTGGTGCGTTGGCTACCCGACGGCACGCTGGAGTACCTCGGGCGCAACGACGACCAGGTCAAGGTCCGTGGGGTGCGGGTTGAATTGGCTGAGATCGAGGCCGCGCTCACCCGCCATGCGGCCGTGCGCGAAAGCGTGGTCATGTTGCGCGATGGCCAGCTGCAAGCCTGGTTCATCGCCGACCTGCCGGTGACGCCGCGGGCGTTGCATGAGCACCTGCGTGAACGGCTGCCGGTCGCCTTGTTGCCGGGGGCCTTCGTGCGCCTTGAGCGCTGGCCGCTGACCGCCAATGGCAAGCTCGACCGCCGGGCGTTGCCGCACGCCGACGAAAACAGCCAGGTGCGCCGCGAACATGAAGCGCCGCAAGGCGCAGTCGAACACCAGCTGGCGCAGCTGTGGGGCGAGTTGCTGCAGGTTGAACGGGTAGGGCGCCAGGACCACTTCTTCGAACTCGGTGGCCATTCACTGTTGGCCGTACAATTGATCGAACGCATGCGCCAGCAGGGCTGGCAGGCGGACGTGCAGGTGCTGTTCGGGCAATCGACCCTGGCCAGCCTGGCTGCCAGCGTGACTCGGGTCGAACAGCCAGTACTGCCGGGCAACCAGGTACCGCCGGGTTGCCAGCGCATTACCCCGGGCATGCTGGCACTCACCGAACTGGACCAGGCTGCCATCGATCGCATCGTGGCCACGGTGCCCGGTGGGGCCGCCAATGTGCAGGAAATCTACCCACTGGCCCCTCTGCAGCAGGGGCTGCTTTACCACCATGTTGCCGACGCCCGCGACCCCTACCAACAGCAAGCGTTGTTCGCCTTCGCCAGCCATGCACAACTGCAAGCCTTTGCCGCTGCCCTGCAGCAGGTGATCGAGCGCCACGATATTCTGCGCACCAGCCTGTGCTGGGAAGGCCTGGAGCACCCGCAGCAGGTGGTCTGGCGCCAGGCGCGCCTGCCGGTCGAGCAGTGGCACGGCCCCGCTGCGCAGTTGCGTAGCCACTTCGACCCGCAACGCCAGCCCCTGGACCTGCGCCGGGCGCCGATGATGGCGCTGGTGTGCAGCGAGGATACCGACCAGGGCCGTTGGCTGGGCTTGTTGCGCTTCCATCACCTGGTCAACGATGCGGTATCGCTGCAGGTGCTGCTGGGTGAGCTGGCAGCCTGCATGGCCGGGCAGGGCGAGGGCCTGGCCACGCCCGTGGCTTACCGCGACTATGTCGCCGCCAGCACCCAGGCCGAGCGCCAGGCCGGTCACGCTGCCTTCTTCAGCGCGCAACTGGCCGGTATCGAACCGCAAGCACCGATCCCCGGTTATGGCGGGGCGCCAGTCGATGAGCAGCAGTTGGAGCGCTGCGACCATCGCCTGGCCGGCGAACAGGTTGCCGCGTTACGCCAGCAGGCACGGCACCAGGGCGCCAGCCTGGCCAGCCTGCTGCACCTGGCGTGGGCACAGGTGCTGGGCCACCTCGGCGGGCGTGACGAGGTGGTGCTGGGCACCGTACTGCTGGGGCGCAGCATGGCCGGCCCCGGTGCCGGCAGCGCGATGGGCATGTTCATCAACAGCCTGCCGTTGCGTGTCCCGCTAGCCCAACGTGCACCCGGCCAGGCGCTGCGTGAAACCCATGCCGGGCTGGCCGCCTTGCTGGCGCATGAGGATGCGCCGCTGATCCTGGCCCAGCGTTGCAGCGGCCTGCCCGCAGGCAGCGCACTGTTCGACAGCCTGGTGAATTACCGCCAGGGCAGCCTCCCGTTCGGCCAGGTGCTGCCCGGTGTAGCGCTGGTCGAGGCCAGCGAGGTCGAAAGCCACGGGCTGGTGCTGACCGTGGATGAGCAGGCAGATACGCTGCAACTGGCCGTGCGTGCGCCGCGTGCGATCGGGGCGCAACGGGTCATGGACTTCGTGCTCAACGCCCTGCAGCAATTGGCCGATGCGCTTGCCCGCGGCAGCACTGAGGGCCTGCAGGCCCTGTGTGCAGTGCCACACAACGAGTTGCAGCGTTTGTTGCAGGGCTTGAACCGCACCGAAGACCCGCACAGCCCAACCTGGCAGACCCTGCCTGCGTTATTCGAGGCCCAGGTACGGCGCACGCCACAGGCCATCGCCCTGCAGGCGGGCGACGAGAGCCTGGACTACCAAACGCTGAATGCCCAGGCCAACCGCCTGGCGCACCAGTTGATTGCCCAAGGGGTCGGCCCGGACAGCCGGGTGGCTGTGTGCGTGGAGCGCGGCATTTCGCTAATGGTGGCCTTGCTTGGCGTGCTCAAGGCCGGCGGTGCCTATGTGCCGCTGGACCCCGGCTACCCGCAGGAACGCCTGCGCTTCATGTTGCAGGACTGCACGCCAACCCTGGTGCTGGTGCACGGGGCTACCCAGGGCCTGTTCGCCGGCCTGGCCTGTCGCTGGCTCGACCTGGACGCGCACAGCTGGCAGGCCAACCCGGCCGATAACCCGCAGGTCGAGGGGCTGGGGCCGTCAAAACTGGCCTATGTGATGTACACCTCGGGGTCCACGGGCACCCCCAAGGGGGTCATGGTGGAGCACCGTGGGCTGTGCAACCTGATGCACTGGGGGTCGCAAATCTGCCCGCCGCGCCCTGGGGATGCGCTGTTGCAACGGGCGCCGTGCACATTCGATGGCTCGGTGTGGGAGCTGTTCTGGCCCTTGACTGCCGGCCTGCGCCTGGTCCTGGCGCGGCCGGACGGCCACCGTGACCCGGCGTACATGGTGCAGCTGATTCAGGCCCGGCAGGTCAGCGTCGTCAAGTTCGTACCGGCCCTGCTGCATCAGTTCCTCGAGCAGCCGGGCGTGGAGCGCTGCACCAGCCTGACCGATATTTTCTGCGGCGGCGGCGAGCTGACCCTGGCGCTGGTGCACAGTGTGCGGCAACGCTTGCCCGGCGTGCGCCTGCACAATGTCTACGGCCCCACCGAGGCGACGGTGGACAGCACCGCGTGGACCTTGCAAGCGCAGCAACCCTTGCCCACGCAGGCGCCGCCGATTGGTCGGCCGATCAGCAACACCCGGCTGTATGTGCTGGACGCGCACGACCGGCCGGTGCCCCTGGGGGCGGTGGGCCAGTTGCACATCGGCGGTGTCGGCGTAGCGCGCGGTTACCTGGGTTTGCCGCACTTGCAGGCCGAGCGTTTCATTGCCAGCCCGTTCGTCGAAGGCGACCGCCTGTACCGTACTGGCGACCTGGTGCGCTACCGCGCCGACGGCGAACTGGACTTCGTGGGGCGCAACGACTTCCAGGTCAAGTTGCGGGGTTTGCGCGTTGAACTGGGGGAAATCGAAGCGTTGCTGGCCGCCTACCCGGCGGTGGGGCAGGCGGTGGTCCTGATGCGGGAAGAGCGCCTGGTGGCGTACTTCACCTGCAACGATGGCCAGCCGGCGCCGGCGCTGGAGGCACTGCGCAGCCACCTGCTGGCGCGCATGCCCGAATACATGGTGCCGCAGGCCTTCGTGCGCCTGGCGGCGTTGCCACTGAGCCGCAATGGCAAAGTGGACCGCAGCGCGCTGCCGGCGCCGGATGCCGAGGCCGTAATCAGCCGTGCATACCAGGCCCCGCAGGGCGAACTGGAAACAGCGCTGGCCGCGATCTGGACCGAGGTGCTGAAGATCGAACAGGTGGGCCGCGACGACAACTTCTTCGAGTTGGGCGGGCATTCGCTGCTGGCGGTCAGCCTGGTGGCGCGCATGCGCCAGGCCGGGTTGCATGTGGACGCCAGAACCTTGTTCAGCCAGCCGACATTGGCGGGGCTGGCGGCCAGCACCCAGCGCGAGCAGCTTGCCGTGGTGGTGCCACAAACCACCATCCCTGGCCTGGGCAAGCGCCGGCGCCTCTGACCGGCGCTTGCCATGAACGCAGCCTTGCATCGCGCAGGGCTGCTTCACCCTTCCTGCCATCAGCCCAGGGCGGTGCCATGCACCGCGCAGGCTTGAATTGTCCCCACTCTCCATGTCAGACCGCCCGGTCACGATCCATTAGCGTGTCCCCCAACCTTATTTCCAGGCAAAGCAGGATGCTTACCGATGCACTTCAGCGAACTGATGGCAGCTCTTTCCACCCGTGCAATTCGACTCCAGCGTGAAGACCAGGACCTGATCGTCCTCGGTGACGACGAAACCCTGGACGATCATTTGTGGGAGGCGCTGTCACGGCACAAGCCGGCCTTGCTGGAGATGCTTGCCGAACAGGATGACGACTGGCTCAGCCCGGCCTTTCGCATCACCCCCGACATGCTGCCACTGGTAACCCTGGACCAGGCCGCCATCGACCGCATTGTCGAGCAGGTGCCGGGCGGTGCTGCCAACGTGCAGGACATCTACCCGCTGGCACCGTTGCAGCAGGGCATGCTTTACCACCACCTGGCCGCCAGCGAGGGTGACCCGTACCTGTCGCAGGTGCAACTGCATTTTGCCAGCAAGGAGCACCTGGAGGCCTTTGCCCAGGCGCTGCAATGGGTCATCCAGCGGCACGACATTCTGCGTACTGCCGTGCACTGGGAGTACCTGGACAACCCGGTACAGGTGGTCTGGCGTGAAGCTGCACTGGTCCGCGAGGCCCTCCCACTGGCCGGCAGCCACGCACTGGCCAGCCTGTGCCAGCGCTTCGACCCGCGTCACTACCGGCTCGACCTGCGCCAGGCGCCGTTGATGCAACTGGTGCATGCCCAGGGCGAGGGCGAGCAATGGGTCGCGCTGCTGATGTTCCACCACGTGATCATGGACCACACCGCGCTGGACATCGTGCGCCGCGAACTGCAGGCCCACCTTGCCGGCACCTGTGCGCAGCTACCGCCACCCATGCCGTTTCGCAATGTGCTGGCGGCAGCGCGCCAGGCCCTCGACGAACAGGCCCATGAACGTTTCTTCGGTGAAATGCTGGGTGACATCGATGAGCCCACGCTCGCCTTCGGCCAGCAGGACAAGGTCGACCAGCCCCTGCAGCAGGCACGCCTGACCCTGGCGCCGGCGCTCAGCCAGCGCCTGCGTGCCCAGGCCCGGCAGTTGGGGGTGAGCCCGGCCAGCGTACTGCACCTGGGTTTCGCCCGGTTGATCGGCCAGCTCTCGGCACGCCAGGCCGTGGTGTTCGGCAGCGTGTTGCTGGGCCGCATGACCACCGGAGTTGGCGGCGAGCAGGCGCTGGGTATGTTCATCAATACCTTGCCGCTGCGCATCGACCTGGGCCAGCACAGCGTGCGCGACGGGCTGCTGGCCACCCATCGCCGGCTCAGCGCCTTGCTCGGCCATGAGCAGGCATCGTTGGCGCTGGCCCAGCGTTGCAGCGGCGTGGCCGCACCGGCGCCGCTGTTCAACAGCATGCTCAATTACCGCCACAGTGACGCGGGCGACGCGGCCGAGATCATACCGGTTGCCCCCGGCATCGATATTGTCGGCGCCGAAGAACGTACCGATTATCCGCTGACCGTCAGTGTCGATGACCTGGGTGAGGACCTGCGCCTGACGGTGCAGAGCCTGCCCCAATGGCATGCGCCGCGCCTGTGCGCGCAGTTCGAACAGGTGCTGGCCAGCCTGGTGGAGGCCTTGGAACAGGCACCGGGCACGCCGTTGCAAGCGCTGGCGGTGTTGCCGGCCGAGGAGCGCGAGCAGGTGCTGCAACAGTTCAACGACAGCGCCCGGCACTACCCGCAGGGTAGCACCGTACATGCGCTGGTCGAGGCCCAGGCTGCCCGCCTACCCGACGCGCTGGCGCTGCTGCAGGGCGGCCAGGCGCTGAGTTATGGCGAACTCAATCGCCAGGCCAACCAGCTGGCCCACCAGTTGCGCGCGCGGGGTGTGCAACTGGGTGACCGGGTCGCCTTGTGCCTGCCGCGCAACGCCAGGCGGCTGGTGGGCATGCTTGGCGTGCTCAAGGCCGGTGCGGCCTACGTTCCGATTGACCCGGGTTACCCGGCCGCCCGCATTGCCTACCTGCTCGACGACAGCGCGCCGCTGCTGTTGCTGGCGGAAACCACCGTCGACGGCTTGCCCGGCGCTGTGCCGCGGCTGGACCTGGACCAGGCCGAGGCCTATGCCACCGACGACAGCAACCCCCAGGTGCCGGGGCTGGATGCGCAGCAGCTGGCCTACCTGGTGTACACCTCCGGGTCCACCGGGCAACCCAAAGGGGTGATGGTCGAGCACCATGCCCTGGCCAACCTGGTGCACTGGCATTGCCAGGCGTTTGCCGTGGACAACGCCAGCCAGGCTTCCAGCCTTGCCGGTTTCGGCTTCGATGCCATGGCTTGGGAGGTGTGGCCAAGCCTGAGCGCCGGGGCCACCTTGCACCTGCCACCGGCACACATTGGCAACGAGCATGTCGACGAACTGCTCGACTGGTGGCTGCAGCAGCCGCTGACGGTCAGCTTCCTGCCTACGCCGGTGGCCGAGCAGGCCTTGCGCCGTGAGCATCAGCACCCCACCTTGCGCACCCTGCTGATAGGTGGTGACCGGTTGCGCCAGTTCGACCGCGACCCAGGCTTTGCCGTGGTCAACAACTACGGCCCGACCGAGACTACCGTCGTAGCCACCTCGGGGCTGCTCAGCCCAGGTAATGCACTGCACATCGGCCGACCGACTGCCAACACCCGGCTCTATGTGCTCGACCAGGGCCTGCAACCTGTGCCCGTGGGCGTCGCCGGCGAGCTGTACATCGGCGGTGCGCAAGTGGCGCGTGGCTACTTCAACCGCCCAGCATTGACCGAAGAGCGCTTCCTGGCCGACCCGTTCAGCTCCCAGGCCAATGCTCGCATGTACCGCAGCGGCGACCTGGTGCGCTGGAACAGCGATGGCACCCTTGACTACCTCGGGCGCAACGACGACCAGGTGAAGATCCGCGGCGTGCGGGTCGAACTGGGTGAAGTCGAAGCCGCCCTCGCGGCGCAACCGGGCGTCGACGCGGCCGTGGTGCTGGTCCGCGGCGAACGGCTGCTGGCCTGGTACACCGAAACCACCCCTTTGGACCCGCACACCCTGCGCGAGGCGCTGCGCGCCTGCCTGCCTGCACACATGCTGCCGGTGGCGTTCACCCGCCTGGCCGAACTGCCGTTGACCAGCCACGGCAAGCTTGACCGCCGCGCGCTCCCGGAACCGGCCACTGGCGAACTGTTCGGCCAGCAATACGAGGCGCCGCAAGGCGCTACCGAAACGGCCATGGCGCAGGTCTGGGCCGAGGTGCTGGGTGTCGAGCGGGTGGGGCGGCACGACAACTTCTTCGAACTTGGCGGCCATTCGCTGCTGGCCGTTACGCTGGTCGAGCGGTTGCGTGGCGCAGGGATGGTCATTGATGTACGGGTGCTGTTTGCCCAACCGACCGTGCTGGCGTTGGCTGCTGTCGTGGGGGCCGGTGCGGAAATCGCCGTGCCCGCCAATCGCGTCCCGCCGGGCGCCGAGCGCATCACCCCGGGCATGCTCAGCCTGGTCGAGCTGGAGCAGACGGTCATCGACCAAGTGGTTGCCAGCGTGCCGGGCGGCGCCGCCAACGTGCAGGAAATCTACCCCCTCGCACCACTGCAGCAGGGGGTGCTGTACCACCACTTGAGCGCGGAGCAAGGCGACCCCTACCTGCTGCAGACGCGCCTGGCATTCGACAGCGTGGAGCGCTTGCTGGCCTGGGCCGGGGCGTTGCAACAGGTGATCGACCGCCACGACATCCTGCGCACGGCCGTGCTCTGGCAGGGCCTGCCGCAGCCCCTGCAGGTGGTATGGCGCGAGGCACTGCTGGGTGTTCATGAAGTCGATGACCTGCCCGAGCAGCCCGGCGTGGCTCGTATCGACCAGTTGCACGCGCGCTTCGACGCCCGCCACCACCGCATGGACCTGGGCCAGGCCCCGCTGACCCGCTTGTACTACAGCCTCGACCCGGCCAACCAGCAAGTGGTGGCGGTACTGCTGTTCCATCACCTCACCCTCGACCATACCGCCATGGACGTGGTGGCCCGTGAAATGCGGGCGCTGCTGTTCGGCCAGGGCCACAGCCTGCCGCCGCCGGTGCCGTACCGCAACTATGTGGCCCAGGCCTGCCTGGGCGACCAGGGCGGGCATGAAGCGTTCTTCCGCGACATGCTGGCCGACGTCGAGGAGCCGACCTTGCCGTTAGGCCATGCCGACGTGCAGGGCGACGGCCGTGCTGTGCAGAGTGCCACGCAAGCCCTAGACGCTGGCCTGGCCGGGCGTTTGCGCAGCCAGGCCCGGCAGCTGGGGGTCAGCGCCGCAAGCCTGATGCACCTGGCCTGGGCCCGTGTGCTCGGCGTGCTGGCCAACCGCGACGACGTGGTCTTCGGCACCGTGCTGATGGGCCGCCTGCAAGGGGGCAAGGGCGCCGACCGCGCCTTGGGCATGTTCATCAATACCTTGCCGCTGCGGGTCGACACGCGGCAGCCAGTGGCCAGCGCCGTGCGCGCCGCCCACCGCAGCCTGGCAGCGCTGCTGGCCCATGAGCACGCACCGCTGGCCCTGGCCCAGCGCTGCAGCGGCGTGCCCGCTTCGGCGCCGTTGTTCAGCGCCTTGCTCAATTATCGGCACAGTGCCGACGATGCGCCGCGTGAAGGCGAGGGCATATGGGAGGGGGTGCGGCTGCTGGGTGGCGAAGAGCGCAGCAACTACCCCTTGACCCTCAGCGTCAACGACCTGGGCCAAGGGTTCAGGTTCAGCGTTCTGGCTGTGCCTGGCATTGGCGCGGCGCGGGTGGCGGCCTGGATGTGCAACGCCGTCGCCGAACTGGTCCAGGCCCTGGAGCTCGGCCAGGGCACCCCACTGAACGGCCTGTCCATCCTCGACGAAGACGCCCGTCAGCAGTTGCTCGGCCGCTTCAACGCCACCGCGCAAGCCTTCCCCCCGGCGACCACGGTGCAGGCGTTGATCGAGGCCCAGGCCGCCCGCACGCCAGACGCCAGCGCAGTAAGCCAGGGTGAGGAAACGCTCAGTTACGGCGAGCTGAACCGGCGTGCCAACCAGCTGGCGCACCAGCTGATCGCCATGGGCGTGCAGTGTGGTGACCGCGTTGCACTGTGCCTCGGGCGCCACTGCGAACGCATTGTCGGCCTGTTGGCGGTGCTCAAGGCCGGCGCGGCGTACGTGCCGGTAGACCCGGGGTACCCGGCCGAGCGCATTGCCTACCTGCTGGCCGACAGTGCCCCACGGTTGGTACTGGCCGACACGCAAACCACCGGGCTGCCGACGGCTGTCCCTCGGCTCGACCTGGATTCGCCAGCGGCTTACCACCGCCTCAGCGACAACCCACAAGTACCTGGGCTGGGTGCCCAGCAACTGGCCTACCTGGTCTACACCTCGGGCTCCACCGGCCAACCCAAAGGCGTGATGGTCGAGCACCACACCCTGCTCAACCTCGTGCACTGGCACTGCCAGGCATTTGCCGTGCAGCCCGGTACCCGTACCTCGAGCGTGGCCGGCTTCGGTTTCGACGCCATGGCCTGGGAGGTCTGGCCGGCCTTGTGCGCCGGGGCCACCCTGCACCTGCCGCCGGCAGCGGTCGGCAACGAGCACGTGGAGGAACTGCTGGACTGGTGGCAGCAACAGCCCTTGGCGGTGAGCTTCCTGCCCACCCCGGTGGCCGAGCAGGCATTGCGTCGCCCGGTACAGCACCCGACCCTGCGGACCCTGCTGGTGGGTGGCGACCGCCTGCGCCAGTTCGACCGCGACCCTGGCTTTGCCGTGGTCAACAACTACGGCCCCACCGAAACCACCGTGGTCGCGACTTCGGGGGCCTTGCAGCCCGGTGCGGCGCTGCACATCGGCAAACCCGTCGCCAATACCCGGGTGTATGTGCTGGATGAGCGCCGGCAACCGGTGCCTGCCGGTGTGGTTGGCGAGCTGTACATTGGCGGCGCGCAGGTTGCACGGGGCTATTTCAACCGCCCTGAGCTGACCCAACAGCGCTTCCTGGCCGACCCGTTCAGCCGCCTGCCGGGCGCGCGGATGTACCGAAGCGGTGACCTGGTGCGGTGGAATACCGACGGGACGCTGGACTATCTGGGCCGCAATGACGACCAGGTGAAGGTCCGCGGTGTGCGCGTGGAGCTGGGCGAGATCGAGGCCGCGCTGGCTGCCCAGCCGGGCGTGCGGGATGCGGTGGTGCTGGTCCGCGACGAACGCCTGCTGGCCTGGTTCACCGCAAGCGCCGCTGTGACGGTCGACCACCTGCGCCAGGCCTTGCAAGCCTGCCTGCCGGCCTACATGGTGCCGCAGGCGCTGATGCACCTGGAAACACTGCCGCTCACCCCCCATGGCAAGCTCGACCGCCGCGCGCTGCCCGACCCGGACACTACCGACCTGGTCGGGCACGGCTACGAAGCCCCTGTGGGCGATACCGAAGTCGCCATGGCGGCCATATGGGCGCATGTGCTGGGTGTCGACCGGGTAGGGCGCCACGATAACTTCTTCGAGCTGGGTGGCCACTCGCTGTTGGCGGTGAGCCTGATCGAGCGCTTGCGCCAACAAGGCCTGCCCACCGATGTGCGGGTGCTGTTTGGCCAGCCCACGGTCGCCTCGCTGGCATCTGCCATGGGCCAGAACCGGCAAGTGGCCGTCCCGGAAAACCGTATTGCGCCTGGCTGCACACAGCTCACCCCGGACATGCTGCCGTTGCTGAGCCTGGACCAGGCGTCGCTGGAGCGCATTGTTGCAGCGGTACCTGGCGGCGCCGCCAATGTGCAGGACATCTACCCATTGGCGCCGTTGCAGGAAGGTATTCTCTACCACCACCTGAGTGCGACCGGCGAAGACCCCTACCTGCTGCAATGGCCGATCCGCTTTTACAGCCTGGCCCGCCTGCAAGCCTTTGCCGGCGCCCTGGACAAGGTCATCGCCCGGCACGATGTGCTGCGCACCGCCGTGCTCTGGGACAGCCTTGCACAGCCGGTCCAGGTCGTGCTGCGCACGGTCGCCCCGGTTGCCACAGGCGCGGCCACCCGCACGGCCTTTGACCTGAGCCAGGCCCCGCTGATCCGCCTGCACTATCACGGCGCAGAGGGCCCCATCGAAGCCACCTTGCTGTTCCACCATATCGCCCTCGACCACACCGCCATGAAAGCGGTGCTGGCTGAAATTCGCGACCACTTGCACGGGCTGCAACCCACGCAGGCCCCGGTGCCTTACCGCAACTACGTGGCCCAGGCACGCCTGGCCGTCAGCGAGGCTGACCACGAGGCGTTCTTCCGCGCGCAACTGGCCGATATCGACGAACCTACCTTGCCCTATGGGCTGACCGACTTGCAGCTCCAGGCCAGCCAGTTCGAACAGGCCAGCGTGGCCCTGCAACCGGCTGCGTACCTGCGCCTGCGCAGCCAGGCGCGCCAGCTGGGTGTCAGTGCTGCAAGCCTGTTGCACCTGGCCTGGGCACGGCTGGTGGCGGGCACCAGTGGCAAGTCCAGCGTGGTGTTCGGCACCGTCCTGCTGGGCCGCCTGCAGGGTGGGGCCGGCGCCGATCGCGGCCTTGGCATGTTCATCAACACCTTGCCCCTGCGCCTCGACCTGCAGGGCCTGGATGTGCGCGAAGGGGTGCGCCAGGCCCACCAACGGCTGGCGGCACTGCTGGTGCATGAGCACGCGGCGCTGGCGTTGGCCCAGCGTTGCAGCGGCGTGGCCGCGCCCACACCGCTGTTCAGCGCCATGCTCAACTACCGCCATGGCGCCACGGCCAGCGAGCTGCAGGCACATGAGCAAGCGCTGGAAGGCGTAGAGGTATTACCCCCGCGCGGGCATGGCAACTACCCGATCAGCATGAACATCGATGACCTGGGTGACGGCCTGCGCATCAGTGCGCAGGTCACCGCGCAGGTCGGTGCGCAACGCCTGTGCGAACAGATGCAACAGGTGCTGGTCGGCCTGCTGGACGCGCTGGAGCACGCGCCGGGCACGCCGGTGCAACAGTTGTGCGTGCTCAGCCCGGCGGAGCGCACACAGCTGCTGCAACGCCCTGCGCCACAGCCGCATGACCTTGAGCAGCCGCTGGACCACCTGTTCGAAGCCCAGGTCCGCCGTACCCCCGATGCCGTTGCGCTGGTGGCCGAAGAAGGCGAAATCAGTTACTGCCAGCTCGACGAACAGGCCAACCGCCTGGCCCACCACCTGGTCGGG
Source organism: Pseudomonas sp. NBRC 111127 (assembly GCF_001320345.1). Taxonomy (NCBI): domain Bacteria; kingdom Pseudomonadati; phylum Pseudomonadota; class Gammaproteobacteria; order Pseudomonadales; family Pseudomonadaceae; genus Pseudomonas; species Pseudomonas sp. NBRC 111127. Next base: position 22,774 of record NZ_BCBD01000068.1, read on the forward strand.
CTGGGGGCCCAACCCGATGCCAGGGTGGCGATCTGTGTCGAGCGTGGGCTGAACATGGTGGTTGGCCTGCTGGCCATTCTCAAAGCCGGCGCTGCCTATGTGCCGGTCGACCCAGGTTATCCCGCCGAGCGAATTCGCCATATGCTGGCCGACAGCGCACCGCTGGCCGTGCTGGTACACGGCGCCACGCGCGACATCGCCGGCACCCTGGACCTGCCATCGGTCGACCTGGACCAGCCGTGCTGGCAGCAGCAACCGATCAGCAACCCGCGCATCGCCGGGCTGGGCGCCCGGCACTTGGCCTATGTGATCTACACCTCGGGCTCCACGGGCGTGCCCAAGGGGGTTATGGTCGAGCACCGCAACGTGGTCAACCTGGTGCACTGGAGCCGCCGCTTGTGCCCACACGTGGGCGAGGGCGGTGTGGCGCACAAGACCCCGGTCAGCTTCGATGCTTCGGTCTGGGAGCTATTCTGGCCGCTGTGCAGCGGTTTGCGCCTGGTGCTGGCGCGCCCGGATGGCCAGCGCGACCCGGCTTACCTGGTGCAGTGGGTGCAGGCGCAGGCGGTGGCGGTGGTCCAGTTCGTGCCGGCCTTGCTGCAACAGTTCATCGAGCAGCCCGAGAGCCGCCACTGCAACAGCCTGACCGACATCGTGTGTGGCGGCGGTGAGCTGAGCGCAGCGCTGGCGGCCCAGGTGCGCCAGCGCTTGCCGCAGGTGCGCCTGCATAACGTCTACGGCCCTACCGAAACCACGGTGGACTGCAGCGCCTGGACCTTGCAGCCAGATGCCGCGCTCCCTCAAGGCAGCCTGCCCATCGGCCAGGCGATCGACAATACCTGGCTCTGCGTGCTCGACAGCGACGACCAACTGGTGCCGTATGGTGTGGCCGGGCAGCTGCACATTGGCGGCGCCGGGGTAACGCGGGGTTACCTGGGGCTGCCTGAGCAGCAGGCGCAGCGCTTCATCGCCAGCCCGTTCGTCGAAGGTGAGCGCCTGTACCGCAGTGGTGACCTGGTGCGCCTGAACCAGGACGGCCACCTGGTATTCCTTGGCCGTTGCGACGAGCAGATCAAGCTGCGTGGGTTGCGCATCGAGCCGGGCGAGATCGAAGCCTGCCTTGCACAACTCGCCGACGTGCGCGAGGCCGTTGTGCTCGCGGTGGACGACGTGCGCCTGGTCGCCTACTACACGGGTACGGCACAGCCGGTCGATGACCTGCGCCAGGCATTGCTGGCCCGGCTGCCCGAGTATATGGTGCCGGCCCAGTACATCCACCTTGAACAGCTACCCCTGACCCCCAACGGCAAGCTTGACCGCAAGGCACTGCCAGCGGCGGATACGGCCTTGCACGGGCGACCTTACGAGGCCCCTGTGGGCCACACCGAGGCCTTGCTGGCGCGGTTGTGGCGCGAGCTGCTGGGGGTTGAGCAGGTGGGTAGGCACGACAACTTCTTCGAGCTGGGTGGGCACTCGCTGCTGGCCGTGAGCCTGACCGCGCGCTTGCGCCTGGAAGGTTTGCAGGTCGATGTGCGGACCTTGTTCGGCCAGCCGACCATTGCCGCACTGGCCTCCACGCTCGGTGCCGAGCAAGGTGTGGAAGTGCCGGAAAACCGAATTCCATCGGGTTGCACGCAGATCACCCCGCAGCTGCTCAGCCTGATCGACCTCGACCAGCCCGCCATCGACGCTATTGTCGCCAAGGTGCCAGGCGGCGCCGCCAACGTGCAGGACATCTACCCGTTGGCGCCGTTGCAGGAGGGGATTCTCTATCATCACCTGAGTGCCGAGCACGACCCCTACGTGCTGTACTCCAGGCTGCGCTTCGCCAGCCGCGAACGCTTGCAGGCGTTCGCCAGCGCGCTGGACGCGGTCATCGCCCGGCACGATGTGCTGCGCACGGCCATTCTTTGGGAGGGCCTGCCGCAACCGGTACAAGTGGTCTTGCGGGCCGTTGCACCGGTTGCGCAGGCAGGCGGCGACAACAGCCCATCCAGCACTGAATTCGACCTGAGCCAGGCGCCGCTGTTGCGCCTGCTGTACACCGACGCCGACGGCCCGATCGAGGCCACCTTGCAGTTCCACCACATCGTGCTCGACCATACGGCGCTCGACGTGGTTGGCGAAGAGCTCAGTGCCCACCTGCAGGGCGCTGCGGCCCCGGCCCATGCCCCTGTGCCGTACCGCAACTATGTAGCCCAGGCGCGCCTGGGCATCAGCCAGGCCGGGCACGAGGCGTTCTTCCGCGGGCAACTGGCTGATATCGACGAGCCAACCCTGCCGTTCGGCCTGAGTGACGTGCAAGGCGATGGCCGCGACATGCACGAGGCCAAGTTGCCCCTTTCTGCCGACCTGGCCGGCCGCTTGCGCCTCCAGGCGCGGCAGTTGGGCATCAGCGTGGCCAGCCTGTTCCACCTGGCCTGGGCGCGTTTGCTGGCCGCGGCCAGTGGCAAGCCCAGCGTGGTGTTCGGTACCGTGTTGCTGGGGCGTCTACAGGGCGGCGAGGGTGCCGAGCGCGCGCTTGGGATGTTCATCAACACCCTGCCACTGCGCATCGACCTCGCCGGCGTCAGCCTGCGCGAGGCGGCCCATGCCACCCACCAGTCGCTCAGTGGCCTGCTGGCCCACGAGCATGCCTCGCTGGCCCTGGCGCAACGTTGCAGTGGCGTCGCCGCGCCGCTGCCGCTGTTCAGCGCCATCCTCAACTACCGCCACGGTGCCGAGCCCGACACGGCGCAGCGCCAGGGCTGGGACGGCATCGAGGTGCTGCAGGGACAGGAGCGTACCAACTACCCATTGAGCTTGAACGTGGATGACCTGGACGAAGGCTTCCGCCTGGTGGCCATGACCACTGCCGGCGTTGGCGCTGCGCGTATCTGCGGGCAAATGGAGCAGGTGTTGCAGGCCATGGTGCAGGCCCTGGAGCAAGAACCGGCGCTGGCGTTGCAGCGCTTGCCGGTGCTGCAGGCCGAGGAACGCCAGCGGGTGCTGGCCGGGTTCAACGACACGGCCGTCGCCTACGACCTCGGGCAGACCTTGCACGGCCTGATCGAGGCGCAGGTTCGGCGCACCCCCGAGGCGGTGGCGGTCAGGGCCGAGGAGGGCGAGCTGAGCTACGGCCAGCTCAACCAGCAGGCCAACCGCCTGGCGCACCACTTGATCGGCTTGGGGGTAAAACCGGACGATCGCGTGGCCATCTGCGTCGAACGCGGCTTGTCGATGGTGGTGGGGCTGCTGGCCATTCTCAAGGCCGGTGGCGCTTATGTGCCGGTGGACCCGGACTACCCGGCCGAGCGCGTACGGCACATGCTCAGCGACAGCGCGCCAGTGGCGGTGCTGGTGCATGCGGCTACCCGGCACGTCCCGGAAGCGGGTCTGCTCATCGATCTGGACCAGCCGAGCTGGGCTTCTTTGCCGGCGACGAACCCTGTGGTGGCAGGGCTGAATGCCCGGCACCTGGCCTACGTGATCTACACCTCCGGTTCGACCGGGCTGCCGAAAGGCGTGATGAACGAGCACGCGGGTGTCGTCAACCGCCTGCTGTGGATGCAGGACGCTTACGGACTGGGTGCGGCCGACGTGGTGCTGCAGAAAACCCCGTTCAGTTTTGACGTGTCGGTGTGGGAATTCCTCTGGCCGTTGCAGACCGGTGCACGGCTGGTGATGGCCCGCCCCGGTGGGCACCGAGACCCCGAATACCTGCGCGAGGTAATCGCCCGCGAGCACGTCACCACCCTGCATTTCGTCCCCTCGATGCTCGACGTGTTCCTGTCCTCGACAGCCCCTGTCGCCGGGGCTGCTACGCAGGCCCCTGTGGGAGCGGCCTCGTGTCGCGAAAGGGCCGCACAGCGGCCCCAGGATTTCCAAACCGACATCATTACCGCCGGGGCAGCCGCGCAGCCCGATCACAACCCAACGCCGCGCCTACCCTTGATACGTGTGATCTGCTCGGGTGAGGCGTTGCCGGGGAATCTGGTGCGGCGTTTCCACGCTCAGTTGCCAACCGTCGAGCTGCACAACCTCTACGGCCCGACCGAAGCCGCGGTGGATGTCAGCGCCTGGCACTGCACCAGCGCCCCGGACAACACCCCGATCGGCAAACCCATCGCCAACACCACCCTGTACATCCTCGACGACCAGCAGCAACCCGTACCCCAGGGGGTAGCCGGCGAGCTGTACATCGGCGGCGTGCAGGTGGCCCGGGGTTACCTCAACCGCGCCGAACTGACCGCCGAGCGCTTCATCGACGATCCGTTCGTACCCGGCGCACGCCTGTACCGCACCGGTGACCTGGCGCGTCACCTGCCGGACGGCAACATCGAATACCTCGGCCGCAACGACGACCAGGTCAAACTGCGTGGCCTGCGTATCGAACTGGGTGAAATCCAGGCCGGCCTCACGGCCATCGAGGGCGTCAAGGAGGCGGTGGTGCTGGCCCACGACCAGCGCCTGGTTGCCTACTACACTGGCGACGCACAACCGGTGGACACCCTGCGCAGCGCATTGCTCACCCATCTGCCCGAATTCATGGTGCCGGCACAGTTCATGCACCTGCAGGCCCTGCCGCTGAGCCCCAACGGCAAGCTTGACCGCAAGGCTCTGCCAGCCCCCGGCCCCCTCCAGGACCGCCCGTTCGAGGCCCCGCAAGGCGACACCGAACACCTGCTGGCGGCCCTGTGGGCCGAGCTGCTGGGCGTAGAGCGGGTAGGGCGGTATGACAACTTCTTCGAACTGGGCGGGCACTCGCTGTTGGCCGTCAGCCTGACCGCGCGCCTGCGTGCCCAAGGCCTGCACGCCGATATCCGCGTGTTGTTCGGCCAACCGACCCTGGCTGCGCTCGCCGCGGCGCTGGGCGCTGACACACGCGTGGCGGTGCCGGCCAACCGTATTGTCCCGGGGACCACGGCGATCACCCCGGCCATGCTGCCGCTGGCCGACCTGTCGCAGGCGGCCATCGACACCCTGGTCGCGCAGGTGCCCGGCGGTATCCAGAACATTCAGGACATCTACGGCCTGGCGCCGTTGCAGCAGGGCATTCTCTACCACCACCTGGCCAGCGACGGCGCCGACCCGTATGTGTTGCAAGCGCGCTTCGCCTTCCCTGGCCAAGCCGAACTGGACGCTTTTGCCGCCGCCCTCGACCAGGTCATTGCCCGCCACGACATCTTGCGCACCAGCATTCACTGGCAAACCCTGGAAGAACCGGTGCAAGTGGTCTGGCATACGGTGCCGTCGCTTGCCGCCAGCATGCACTGCGCACCCGCCTGCACGGGTATCGGCCTTGGCCAGGCCCCGCTGGTGCGGCTGTTGCCCGAGCAGACCGACACGGGCCTGCAAGCCACGTTGCTGATCCACCACATCATCCTTGACCACGCCGCCGTCGAGCAGTTGGTGGCGGAAATCACGGCTGTGCTGCAGGGCCGCCCGCTCGGCGAGGCCAGCGTGCCTTACCGCAATTATGTGGCCCAGGCACGCCTGGGCGCCGATCCCCAAGCCGATGAAGCATTGTTCCGCGAACTGCTGGGCGACATCGATGAGCCCACCCTGGTCTACGGCCTGCACGATGCGCACGGTGACACCCGTGACGTACACGACAGCCGCCTGACCGTGGATGCCGCACTGTGCGGGCGCTTGCGCGAGCAGGCGCGGCACTTGGGCGTGAGCGTCGCCAGCCTGATGCACCAGGCCTGGGCGCAAGTACTGGCGCAGTTGTCCGGCCGCGAAGAGGTGGTGTTCGGCACGGTGCTGCTGGGCCGCCTGCAGGGCGGCGAAGGTGCCGAACGGGCGCTGGGTATGTTCATCAACACCTTGCCCCTGCGCGTCAGCGTCGGTGCCGCAGGCACTGCCGAGGGCGTGCGCCTTACCCACCAGCGCCTGGCGC